>DGJU01000027.1:85667-91584 GCA_002387605.1 Alphaproteobacteria bacterium UBA4588
GACTGGAGCTGCGACTGGCATTGGAGCAGAAACAGGCGCTACTGGCTCTTTTGCTGGCGCAACAGGAGCAGCAGCAACAGGTGCGACGTCTGCTGTTGGCAGTGTTAGTGAAGCAGGGTCTTCTCCGTCTTCGGCAAGAACAGCAATCACCGCATTTACCGCAACATTCTGGCTACCTTCAGCCACCATGAATTTTGCAATAATGCCGTCATCAAGCGCTTCAACTTCCATTGTTGCTTTGTCAGTTTCAATTTCGGCAATTACATCACCGGACCGGACCGCATCACCTTCGCCAACAACCCATCTGGCAAGAGTTCCGTCTGTCATCGTCGGCGACAGTGCTGGCATTAGAATATTTACAGCCATGTTACACTCCTTTTGAGCGGAAGCAGGCAGATTGCGCTGCTGTCACGATAGTATCGACTTGTGGGAGGGCAAGCGCTTCTAGGTTTGCAGCATATGGCATTGGCACATCTTCGCCAGCCACCCGCATCACAGGAGCATCAAGATAATCAAACGCCCCTTCCATGACTTTCATGGAAAGTTCTGCGCCAATACCAGCAAACGGGAAGCCCTCTTCGCAGGAGACAAGACGGCCTGTTTTCTTAACAGACGTCAGCAATGTTTCCGTATCAAGCGGCCGCAAGGTCCGTAAATCAATCACCTCTGCTGAGATGCCCTGTTCAGCAAGCTTTTCAGCTGCTTCAAGCGCCTTACCAACCATAATTGAAAAGGCTGAGATGGTTACATCTGTGCCGGGACGCACAATTTTGGCTTTGCCGATTGGTACGATCCAGTCATCTGTATCAGGCACCTCGAAGCTCTGGCCGTACATCACTTCATTTTCAAGGAAAATAACAGGATTTGGGTCCCTGATTGCTGCTTTCAGCAAGCCTTTGGCATCAGCCGCAGACCATGGTGAAACAACCTTCAATCCCGGACAATGGGCATACCAGCTCGCATAACATTGTGAATGCTGGGCTGCAACCCGGCTCGCCGCGCCGTTCGGGCCACGGAACACAATAGGACATCCCATCTGGCCACCTGACATATACAAGGTCTTTGCAGCAGAATTGATGATATGGTCAATGGCCTGCATGGAGAAGTTAAAGGTCATGAATTCAACAACCGGACGCAACTCACCAAACGCAGCCCCAACGCCCAAACCGGCAAAACCATGTTCGGTAATCGGCGTATCAATAACGCGTTTGTCGGAGAATTCTTCTAACAAACCTTGCGTAACCTTGTAAGCGCCCTGATATTCGGCCACTTCTTCGCCCATGACAAAGACACGCTCATCATTGCGCATCTCTTCTGCCATCGCATCGCGCAACGCTTCACGCACAGTCAATGTTTTTGTTGGCCCAGTCCAGTCAGGCTCACCTATAACAGCCCGTGCAATCGGGGCGGCGGGAAGTCCAGCTGGGGCGGGTGCAGGCGCTGTAGCATCTGGCGCAGGAGCTTCAGCAAGCGCGTCTGGCGCAGGTGAACGTTCGGGAAGCGCTTCGCCTTCTTCTTCAAGGAGGACAGCAATAACAGCGCCAACCGCGACATTATCAGTACCCTCGGCAATCACAAGCTCGCCGACAATACCATCATCTGCGGCCTCAACTTCCATTGTTGCTTTATCTGTTTCAATTTCGGCAATCACATCACCTGATGATACAGTATCACCCGATGAAATTAGCCATTTTGATAAGCGCCCTTCGCTCATTGTTGGAGACAGGGCAGGCATTGTAATTTCAATAGACATAATCGTTTTCCCTTACCCTGCTGGCTGGTCTTCAATAAGAATATCAGTATAAAGTTCTGACAAATCAGGCTCAGGACTTTCCAGAGCAAAATCAGCCGCTTGACCGACAACAGCCTTTACCGAGCTATCAATTTCCTTCAATGCCGCCTCGTCCATGCCTTCGCGCAGCATAATATCACGGAGCTGCTCAATCGGGTCATGTTGCTTTCGCATGGCATCAACCTCATCGCGGGTCCGGTATTTTGCCGGATCTGACATTGAGTGGCCACGATAACGATAGGTTTTCATTTCCAGAATATAAGGACCTTTGCCAGAGCGGCAATGTGCCAGCGCTTCTTCGCCAGCGGCTCTGACTGCCAAAACATCCATGCCATCAACCTGCTTGCCAGGGATACCATATGCTTTGCCGCGATCGGCAAGATCAAGTCCGGCAGCTGCACGGCTCACTGAGGTTCCCATACCATATTGGTTATTTTCAATCACGAAGATGACAGGAAGAGACCAGAGTGCCGCCATATTAAAGGTCTCATAAACCTGACCCTGATTGGCTGCACCATCGCCAAGATAGGCCATATTTACGCCGTCATCACCTTTGAATTTATGGGCAAACGCTAAGCCAGCACCAATTGGAACTTGCGCTGCAACAATGCCATGGCCGCCATAAAAATTCTTCTCGCGGCTAAACATATGCATGGAGCCACCCTTACCACGGGAATAACCATCTTTCCGGCCAGTCAATTCAGCCATCACACCGCCCGCATCCATTCCGCACGCAAGCATATGTCCGTGGTCACGATAAGATGTCACAACGCTATCTTGTGTTTCTGCAACTGACTGCATGCCAACAACAACAGCTTCCTGACCGATATAAAGATGGCAGAAGCCGCCAATCTGGCCCATACCATAGAGCTGACCGGCTTTCTCTTCAAACCGGCGAATAAGCACCATTTGGTGATAAAGCTCACGCAGCTGGTCAATATCAGGTTTGTCATTCAGCACGGATTTAGGCGGACGCCCTCTTTTACCCGGTGCTTTTTTCGTTGTGTCAGACTTTGTTGCCATTAGATTTTTCTCTCCACCCGTAAAAACAGACCCCAGACATGTTAAAAAAAACGGCCTGAACTCTGCTTGTCTGCCAAGACCCTGTTGAACAGATCTCTCAGCGAATAAATAATAACGTAGGATGGCGGAAATTTCTCTATTTCTGCAACAATTTTATTTTATTGATTTTATTGAATATTTTAAGTTTAAACCATATTTTGGTTAATTCGTAAATAACTTAAAATTTCAAAATCTCGAGCGGAATTGTAATTATGACGTCGTTATCGGCATAAAGCCCTACATCTGACCGCGCTGTTTCGGCAAGCATATCAGCATCAACCGCGCCTGTTTGAAGCAGTGAGATACGTTGTTCCAGCATATAGTTCTGCTTTTCAACAAGTGCCAGCCTTTCACGCGCCAACATAATGTCTCTATCTAGACTAGCGCGCGCCATCAAACCGCGCTCACCAGCAAATGTATGAAATCCGAAAAACGCGACCATCGTGCCAATAAGAATAAAATGACCAGCAAGAACAAGAGGACGACGCAATGACTGGTACATAAAAAGGCTCCTGATGGGACAATAACGGTGCGAGCTTTTATCAACCCACATTATACCGTGCAGTGAATCAAATTTGATTCGTGGCGTCAAGCGAAATGCGAATCGCGGGAAACATTACGATTCAAGCCCTTCAGCTTCTGAGTGCTACCAAAAAAGCAGCCTCGGCGAGAGACTGCTTTTTGATAAACAAACGATGATGACTAAAACCATTACCCCCGCAAAGGAGCACTGCCCGCATAGTCACCCATACCACCAAGCTCTTCTTCAATTCTGAGCAGTTGATTATATTTGGCCAGCCTGTCGGAGCGAGACAAAGAGCCTGTTTTTATCTGACCGGCATTTGTTGCAACAGATAAATCAGCGATAAAGGTATCTTCTGTTTCGCCGGACCGGTGCGAAATCACCACGCCGAAACCAGCTTGCTTTGCCATCGAAATAGCTGTCATTGTTTCAGTAAGCGTACCTATCTGATTAACCTTTACCAGAATAGCGTTCCCTGCCCCGTCGGTAATACCGCGCGCCAGACGCTCAGGATTGGTGACATAAAGGTCATCGCCCACAATCTGAACAGCATCACCAAGACGGTCTGTTAAATTTGTAAAGCCATCCCAATCATCTTCATCCAGAGGGTCTTCGAGTGAAAGAACAGGGTATTTCTGAGCAATGTCGGCCCAATAGTCACACATTTCAGCAGAACTCAGAGACCGGCCCTCACCGGCAAGGTGATAAGCGCCATCTTGATAAAATTCGGTTGCCGCTGCATCAAGTGCCAGCACCACATCATCACCAAGCGTATAGCCTGCAGCATCAACCGCGCGGGAAACAAAGGAAATAGCTTCATCGGTAGAATTAATTGCAGGCGCAAACCCGCCCTCATCACCAACAGCTGTTGATAGTCCAGCAGCTGATAATTCTTTTTGCAAGGCATGAAAAATTTCAGCGCCCATCCGCAATCCATCACCAAAACTATCTGCGCTCACCGGCATAATCATAAATTCCTGCACATCCAGCTTATTGTCAGCATGCGCGCCACCATTCAAGATATTCATCATCGGTGTTGGCAGCAGATGGGCATTTATGCCGCCAAGATAACGCCAGAGCGGCATGCCTGTGCTTTCAGCTGCCGCGCGCGCCACAGCAAGGCTTACACCAAGTATCGCATTTGCCCCGAGGCGCGATTTATTATCTGTTCCATCCAGAAGGCATAAATCAGTATCGATTTGCGTCTGGTCTAGCGCGTCCACACCGGACAGCGCGTCAAAAATCTCGGCGTTTACCGCATCAACAGCGCCCATAACGCCTTTACCGCCATATGCGCTGCTATCACCATCACGCCGTTCAACTGCCTCATAGGCGCCTGTTGATGCGCCAGATGGCACGGCTGCCCGCCCAAAGCTGCCATCACTCAGCAATACGTCAACCTCTACGGTCGGGTTACCGCGTGAATCAAGAATTTGGCGAGCGTGAATATCAAGAATATCGGACATAAAAGTCTCCTTATGAAAGAATAGGCAAAAAAAGCGCAGATAGCCTAGGCGCCATGCGCCGCATTATGAATTCGCTGAAGCGATGAAAGAAGCGCCGGCATCTCTGTCAGAGGCACCATATTAGGCCCATCAGAGGGCGCATTATCAGGATCCTCGTGACTTTCCATAAACAGACCACTTACTCCCACAGCAACCGCCGCACGCGCCAGAACCGGCACAAACTCGCGCTGGCCACCAGATGATCCCCCAGCTCCGCCAGGTTGCTGAACAGAATGCGTAGCATCAAAGATAACCGGAAGACCAAGAGACGCCATTTGTGGCAAAGCCCGCATATCGGAGACCAGCGTATTATAGCCAAAGGATGTACCGCGCTCGGTTAGCATGACCCGCGCATTGCCGGACGAAGTCAGTTTGGCAGCAACATGCTTCATATCCCACGGCGCAAGAAACTGGCCTTTTTTGACATTTATCACAGCGCCTGTCTTGGCAGCGGCAATCAGAAGATCTGTCTGACGGCATAAAAAGGCCGGAATTTGAAGCACATCAACATATTCAGCAACCGGAGCACAATGTTCAGGCAGATGTACATCTGTAAGAACCGGACAGCCAAATTCTGCCTTTACCTCAGCAAGAATACGCACGCCCTCATCAAGACCAATACCCCGTTCAGCAGATAATGAAGTTCGATTGGCCTTATCGAAGGAGGATTTATAAATAAACCCCATTCCGGCATCAGCGGCAGCTTTGCTGAGCGCTGCAGCACACATCAATGCATGGTCACGCCCTTCAATCTGACACGGCCCACCAATCAGCAAAAGCGGGGCATCACCGCCGACACTAACAGCGCCAATCTTAAAACTGCTCGTCACTGGCTGTCCTCCTGATCGTGATTATATCGTAGCTCGCCTAGCAGGCACTTCAGAGAAGCGTTGCTTTTTTATGGGCCGCTGACACAAAGCCTGTGAAAAGTGGATGCGGCTCAAATGGCTTTGATTTAAGTTCCGGATGAAACTGAACACCAACAAACCATGGATGGTCTGGGCGTTCGATAATTTCAGGAAGCGCCCCATCAGG
>DGJU01000071.1 GCA_002387605.1 Alphaproteobacteria bacterium UBA4588
GTGTTTGGCAGCCTTGAGCCAAAACATATCGCAGTCTGGTTTGGTGTGGTATTCTGTATGAATATGCAGGTGTCGTTCTTATCACCACCGTTTGGACCTGCTGCCTTCTATCTGAAATCAGTTGCTCCTGCGCATATATCACTTACTGATATCTTCCGCGGGTTCCTTCCATTCATTGGTATCCAGCTAGTCGCACTTTCTGTTCTTCTATTATGGCCACAAATTGTAACTATATTGCTTTGATCACGCGTTGATCAAAACTGAGGCGAGGTAAGGCAATGGCAAAAATCCACAATGTTAAAGTTGGATTTTTCGCCTTGCCACCCGCAACCAGACTGGTCGATGCCCGCCATGGCGACCATGATGTTATAGAACTTATTACAGTCGCCCTCACCGATGAGACAGGTGCTACTGGTATTGGCTACACTTTCACCGGCGGTCATAACGGGGCAGCTATCCATAAAGGGATAGAGGCTGATATTGTGCCGCTTCTTGCTGGTGAAGACGCAGATCAAATTGCTGCTATATGGGATAAGATTTGGTGGGCTTGCCATTATGGTGGGCGCGGCGGGCCTATGGTTCTGGCTCTGTCTGCTGTTGATATCGCCTTGTGGGATTTGAAGGCAAAACGTGCTGGTCTTCCGCTCTGGCGATTACTTGGCGGATATTCTACATCGGTGAGATGCTATGCGGGCGGCATTGATTTGCATCTGGAGGGCGACGCGCTTCTTGCGACAGTTGATGCAGCAATCGCAACTGGCCAAACTGCTTATAAGATGAAGGTCGGGCGTGATAATCTGGCGGAGGATGTTGCTCGTCTGACAGCAGTACGTCGCCATGTTGGTGATGACTTCACTCTGATGATTGATGCGAATATGAAATACCGGGCAAGCGAGGCAATTACGGCTGCCCGTGCGTTTCAGCCCGCCTTGCCGCTCTGGTTTGAAGAGCCTGTTGTTCCTGAAGATATTGATGGTCTTGCAAGGGTTGCACAAGAAGGCGGGCTTGCTGTTGCGACAGGTGAGAATTTCAGGAGCCTGTGGGAGTTTGCTGAAACAATAAAACGCACGCCAATAAGTTACCCTCAGCCAGATGTAACAAATTGTGGCGGTGTGTCTGCTTTTATGAAAATCGCGGCACTGGCAGACGCCTTTCATTTACCGATCGCCTCGCATGGGGCGCATGATATCACCGTTCATCTGATGGCCGCCTGCCCGAACGCATCCTATCTAGAAGCGCACGGGTTTGGCCTTGACAGATATATCTCTCACCCTCTTATCATTAAGGATGGATTTGCACAGGCGCCTGAAATACCTGGCATTGGATTTACCTTCGATGAAGAGGGATTATCAGCTTTTTGTGTGAGTGCTCAGGAGCATGACCTAAGATCATAATTTTTTTGGAGGAGTTAAGAGGCTATGCTAACAGACAACCAAATCGCATCATTTCAAAAAAATGGTTACCTGGTCGTAGAAAATGTTTTTGATGACGACACTATTCTTACGCCAGTTCGGGCTGAATATTCAGCCCTGCTTGATACGGTGATTGAGGGTTGGGTTGCCGAGGGAAACATAACGCCGCCGCCTGCAGGTTCAGATTTTTTTGATAAGCTGAATTATTGCTATCAGGCAGGATGTGACTGGTTCCAGCCACTCGATATATCGCTTCCCGGTGACCGCATTTTTGCAAATACCCCGATGCATTTTGGACCAGCTATCTTCAGCCTGCTAACCTCTCCTACTCTACTGGATATTGTAGGCCAGCTTATTGGCCCTGAGATTACATCAAACCCGATACAGCATGTGCGCTTAAAGCCGCCCGTCACGGCCTTGAACCATGATGAGGTGCGCGCTCATATCGCCCATACTGACTGGCATCAGGATAGAGGTGTTGCGTTACACGAAGCAGACAATACAAACATGGTTACTGTCTGGTGCGCCATAACTGATGCGACGGTTGAAAATGGCTGTCTGCAGGTTATCCCGCGGACAGCAGACCAATCTCTTTTGCCGCATTGCCCGAAAAAACAAACAGCCATTGCTGATGGCTTCATTGATGAAAGCAAGGCTGTGCCTTTGCCAGTGAAGTCAGGCGGTATCGTGCTGTTCCACCCGCTCACGCCGCATTCCTCCCTCAGCAATCAAACTGACTCATTCCGCTGGTCATTTGATATCCGGTTTAATACCACAGGCGAGCCAACAGGTCGGGCGCAGTTCCCTGAATTTGTTGCCCGCTCACCATCAAACCCAAGCTCTGTTCTCTCCGACTGGCAGGAATGGCGCGGCATGTGGGAGGCAGCTCGCACGCGCCTTGCCGAAAAGCAACATATTGATATCCACCGCTGGTCATCAGATGCGCCAACATGCGCATAATCAGTAAACCCAATCAGGATAATATAACTTATAAGGTAGGTAGATGAACCTTAGCGCCATGCTTTCATCACGCATTCAGAATAACCGTCCTGTAAGGGTCGGACTGATAGGTGCGGGTAAATTCGGCTCCATGATATTATCTCAAGCCCGGCATATTAACGGGCTTCATATAATGGCTGTTGCTGATCTTGATCTTAACAAGGCACAAGACTCATTTCAGCGGGTTGGCTGGGATACAAAAAGTTGTTTTGCTGGCAGTGCTGCCGAAGCTGTTATATCCGGCAAAACCTGGCTCACAGACAATGCAGCAGACATCTGCGCGCTCTCCGAATTAGACTGTATTATCGAAGCAACAGGACATCCCCTTTTTGGCGTCCGTCATGCTGTGATGGCACTTCAACAAGCAAAGCATGTTGTGATGGTCAATGTTGAGGCAGATGTTCTATGCGGCCCCTACCTTACCCAGCTTGCCGATGAAAATAATGTTATCTTTAGCATGGCATATGGCGATCAGCCTGCCGCTATTTGCGAGCTAGTTGACTGGGTACGCACAAACGGGTTTGAGCTAATATCTGCTGGCAAGGGCATGAATTTCCAGCCGCATTTTCGCTATTCAACTCCTGATACCGTCTGGAGCTATTTTGGCTGGAGTGATGAAGAGGTTGCGGCCGGTGACTTTAATCCAAAAATGTATAATTCTTTTACCGACGGCACCAAGGCCGCCATTGAGATGGCAGCTGTAGCGAATGCTACTGGCCTTGACTGTCCTGATGATGGACTTGCATTCTATCCTGCTGGTTTGCATGATCTTGCCCGTGTCTTCACACCAGAATCTGCAGGTGGCCGGTTGCCCAAAGCAGGGCTTCTGGACATTGCAGCAAGTTGTGAGCCTGATGGGCGCTCTGTCTATAATAATATCAATTATGGCATGTTTGTTACCTTCAAAGCCCCCAATGAGTATAGCCGCGACTGTTTTAAGCAATATGGGTTATTAACCGATAAATCTGGATGGTATGGCTCAATGTGGCGGCCGTTTCATCTGATTGGTCTGGAAACAAATACCAGCGTAATGTCTGCTGTCCTGCGGCATGAGGCAACAGGGGCATCACGGATATGGAATGCTGATGCAGTTGCAACAGCCAAACGTGACCTTAACGCCGGCGAGATGCTTGATGGTGAAGGCGGCTATTGTGTGTGGGCAAAAGCTATCCCTGCCAGCCAGTCTCATCGCATTGGCGCTCTGCCAATTGGACTTGCACATCATGTAAAACTGAAACATCCTGTCGCCAAGGATCAGGTTGTTAAAATGAGCGATGTTGAGTTAGTCGATGTTGATGATATTATTGGCTTTAGAGACAAGATGGTGCCCCTCCTTACCAGCTCTTAGTAACCCGTCATAATGACGATACATTACGGGCACAAAACAAGAAAGTTACGAAGATGACAGATTTTATCCGCCTTGATACTGCAGACAATGTGATTACGGCAACAGCGCCATTAGAAGCAGGCGCTGCCCTTGAAAAGGTTGTCACAACAGGGCTTGTTCCGCGCTCTCATAAAGTGGCAGCAGAGCTGATATCGGCTGGAGATGCGATACGAAAATATGCCCAGATTATCGGTTATGCCTCCGAAGACATTCCTGCAGGAGCGCATGTTCACACCCATAATGTTGAGTTCCGGAATGTTGAAGGCGCTTATGAATTTGGCACAGACTTGCGGCATCCAAATTTTGTTGCTGAAGCATCGCGCGATACTTTCATGGGATATCGCCGGGAAAATGGCAGTGTTGGCACCCGCAATTATATTGGCATCCTGACATCTGTGAACTGTTCTGCAACAGCTGCCCGGATGATCGCCAGCGCCTTTGGTCCTGAAGAGCTCGCACAATATCCGAATGTTGATGGTGTTGTTGCCTTTGTCCACGGCACCGGGTGCGGCATGGCGGGGCAAGGTGACGGATTTGACGCACTACAGCGGGTCATGTGGGGCTATGCCCGCCATCCAAACCATGCCGGTATCGTAATGGTAGGGCTTGGCTGCGAGATGAACCAGATTGACTGGTTGCTTGAAATGTATGGCCTAAAACAAGGACCGCTCTTTCATGCCATGAATATTCAGGACACAGATGGCTTACGTAAGACCATTGAAACAGGGATTGCCCGGGTCCGTGAGATGCTCCCCGAAGCCAATAAGTGCGTGCGTGAGCCCTGTCCGGTTTCTGAATTGACGGTAGCATTGCAATGTGGCGGCTCTGATGCGCTCTCAGGAGTTACTGCTAATCCGGCGCTTGGCTATGCCTGCGATATGCTGGTCTCGCAAGGCGGTACAGGCGTGCTCGCCGAAACACCTGAAATTTATGGCGCCGAGCATCTGCTCACACGCCGTGCCATCACTAATGAAACCGGCCAGAAGCTGGTAGATTTGATCGGGTGGTGGGAAGATTATACCGAACGCAATAAAGGCTCTATGGATAACAACCCAAGTCCGGGTAATAAAAAAGGTGGCCTGACAACAATTCTAGAAAAATCACTTGGTGCAGCGGCCAAGGGCGGCACAACGCCTCTGCAAGGCGTCTATAAATATGCCGAGCCTGTGACCAGCCGCGGCTTTACCTTTATGGACTCGCCCGGCTATGACCCAGCCTCAGTAACAGGTCAGATAGCCAGCGGCTGTAACCTTGTTGCCTTTACCACAGGGCGCGGGTCTGCGTTCGGCTCAAAGCCCGCCCCTTGTATCAAAATTGCGACCAACACCGAAATGTATAATCGTCTGCATGAAGATATGGATGTGAATGCTGGTACGATGCTGACTGAAAACCATAGCCTTGCAGAAAAGGGGCAGGAAATTTATGACCTGCTTGTCTCGGTTGGCTCTGGCACTCAGTCAAAATCAGAAGCCCAAGGTCTTGGTGATTATGAATTTGTACCTTGGCAAATTGGCGCAACCATGTAGCGCTTCTGCTTTGGTTTTTGAGCTATAATATGCGTTCATAAATCATCTTTATGGGTGATGAGGTAGTGTTATTATCGAAAAACTAATGGACCAATTTTGGACGTGAAGAGGCGTCTGGAAGGAGCAAACACTGTGGAAAATTCGCTACATAATATTAATCTTTCTACGTTGGCCGAAGAAACATATTCAGCTGTCTATTCTGATGTGTGTGATGCATCAGGCTTTAGACATCAGACACTTGACCCAGGCATGAGATTACTGGCTGGGCCTAAAAATGTTCTGATTGGATGGGCGCGTACTGCTGTGAGCCGTCCGGTAACAGACATCCCAGACAGACCCTATGGCGGTGAAATTGATTTTATAGACTCACTATCAACAGGCGATGTTGTGGTACTTGACTGCTCACGCAAACCTGCGGCTGCGTGGGGTGAGCTATTCTCAACAGCATCTGTTGGGCGCGGCGCCAGAGGGGCGTTAGTGGATGGGCTTATTCGTGATATTGAAAAAATTGACCAGCTTGATAAATTTCCTGTTTTTGGTCGTGGTGGCCGCCCAACCGATAGTTTAGGACGGGTTGCAATCGCTGAGTATGATATTCCTGTCTGCGTCTATGGGCTAACCGTGAATTCAGGTGATTTAATCGTTTGCGATACAGATGGCGCTATTGTTGTGCCGCGTGAACATGCGTTGGATATTATTGAAAAGGCGCGCACTAAAGCATCAATCGAAAGTGAAGCACGCGCGCTTCTGCTGGATGGTGGGTATCTGAGAGATGTATGGGAAAAATATCGCGTACTCTAGTGTTATTCTGGGGTCATTCTAGGGTAGGGACTACGACTAACGGGGGAGCGTTCACTCGTTAATTTTTATGAGAGGGGCAAGCCAGAAAGAGGCGGCCTCTTACTGCAAGGAGATGGTTATGCAGCAACGCCTGACAATGGGACTGATCGGTGAAAATATCTCGCGAACCAGATTACCGGCAGCGCTTGAAATTATGTGCGCACAGCATGGTCTTACCCTCTCCTTCACCCCAATTGATAGCAAGGGTGATGATGGGTTTGATTTTGATGCCACAGTTGCGCGGCTTATTGCAGATGGCTGGGACGGCGTTACGGTAACCCATCCCTTTAAGCTGAACGCGGCCAAAGCTGCTGGCAATCATGCCCCGCAAGGTGCTGGCGGAACCCGCCTTGCCGCCTCTAACCTGCTAAAATTTTCGTCTCCGCTCATCGCCTATAACACTGACTATTCTGGCTTCATTCATATGTGGCGCCGCTTATCAGATAGAGCGCCGGGGCATGTTGCCATGGCCGGCGCGGGCGGTGTTGCCAGTGCTATCGGCCCTGCCCTTATTCAACTTGGCGCAGAAAGCATTACTATCTGGGATGTCGATGATGTGCGCGCAGATGAGCTTGCACGCTCACTCGGGCCAACCGCACAGGCGATTAGGATAGCAGAGGCAGAGGCAGCCTGCGCATCTTCTGATGGCCTTATTAATGCAACATCACTTGGCATGGCAGGATATGGCGGCACAGCATTTGAGCCGCACTGGCTGACGCACGCATCATGGGCGTTTGATGCTGTTTACACACCGAACATGACACCATTCCTTACAGCCGCCAAGAGCGCTGGCCTGACCTGCCTATCCGGGTTTTCGCTCTTTCAAAGCATGGCGATTGAGACATTTACAACTTACACAGGCCTGCCTGTTGATGGCGATGATATTATTGGCAAGCTAGAGGCGCTTCGCCCTGACGACTAGAATCTTGTATATCGCACCCCCCCTTTGAGCAGTTCACAAAATAACAAACATAGGAATATCCATAATGAGCCAAAAGACAGCCCGCAGACGCACCTTCTTTTGTGATATATCATACTCATGGTAGGCGCGATTGCACAAAAACAGGATAGAGCCCTGTTTGGCATTATTTTGATGGTGATTGCCTATCTTATTTTCTCATTCATTGATGTGAGCGCAAAATGGTTGGCAATAGCAGGACTGCCTGCCATGCAACTTGCCTTTATGCGATATGTTGGACATATGGCGATTTCAACAGGTCTGCTTGTGCGGGATGGCGATCTTGGCTCACTGTTCCGGACCAAATATCTGCTGGTTGTCATGTTCAGGGGTAGTCTTCTGATGGGCTCGACTATCCTGAATTTTATTGCCGTGCAATATCTGCCCCTCACCCTTACCTCAACCATCTTATTTTCAGCGCCAATTATTATCTGCCTGTTATCATGGCCTCTGTTGGGGGAAAAGGTTGGCTATTGGCGATGGTCAGCCATCATGCTTGGCTTTATCGGTATTCTGGTCACAATCCGCCCGTTTGATTCTGATTTTCATTATGCCGCGTTTTATTCTCTCGGCGGCGCCTTCTGCTTTGCTTTATATTCAATCCTTACCCGCAGGCTTGCTGGTGAAATTTCAGTAGATGTGATGCAGTTTCATTCAGGCTTTGTTGGCACGGTTGTTCTGCTGCCATTTGCTATTTTAAGCTGGCAGTCTCCTGACACAATGATGGATTGGGCCATTATGATTATGCTGGGCGTCTTTGGCTGGATGGGGCATCAGCTCCTTACCCACGCCCATAGCTTTGCTGCGGCAAACGTGCTGACCCCCTTTGGCTATTCTTTCATCTTGTTTTTAACAACATGGAGCTATCTGGTGTTTGATCATCTACCAGATATCTGGACCGTTATCGGCGCGAGTATCATCATTACCTCAGGCCTCATCATCTGGTTCAGAGAAATGAAAAAAGCAAAGGTAATGCAGCCTTAACGGTAACAGGCTGGAACGTTGGCCTGTTATCGCCAGCCTGTTATACTCGATAGGCATCAAGAGTGTCGCGCCTGATGGTAATACCAAGTCCCGGGGCATCTGGAACCACTACCATTTTATCTTGTAGCTCAAGAGGCGCTGTTGTGAGCTCGCGGCGGAAGGGGTGTGATGACTGGTCATATTCAAGGATAGGCTGGCGGGCAAAGATCGAATGGTGGGTGGTAGGAATAGCTGATATCCATTGCAAAGATGCTGCTTGTGCAATAGCGCTGCCCCAGACATGCGGGTTCACTTCAACACCAAATGCCTGTGCTAATATGGTGATGTGGCGCGCCCCTGAAAAGCCGCCACATGAACCAATATCAGGCTGTGCAATATCAAGTGCCCCTGCGGTAAACAGAGATTTGAATCCATACAGGCTATGCTCATTTTCGCCGCCCGCTATCGCCATAGGAAGGCGAGCGCGCATTTCGGCATAGCCCTCAATATCTTCGGGCACAACAGGCTCTTCATACCAGCGCAAATTAGCATCTGCCAGTCTATCGCCAAGCATCAGAGCTTCCCGGCGGCCATAGGCATGATTGGTATCCACCATCAATGTGACATCTCGGCTGCCAAGGGCGGTCTGTATAGCATCCATCACGGCGATATCATCATCAACACCAAAACCAAGCTTAACCTTCATCAACCGGAAGCCATTATCATAATGCATCAGGGCTTCGTCTGCCAGCCGGCCAGCTTCGCCTTGACCATGGAGCCGGTAGAATCCTGTTGCATAGGGCTGAACGACTTTCCGGAAAGCACCTCCTAAAAGCTGGCTAATCGGCTGGCCATAAAACTGTCCTGCAATATCCCAAAGCGCAATATCAATGCCGCTAATCGCTGCCATCACAGCGCCTTTGCGGCCAAAATCACGGGACCGATGATACATATCAAACCAGAGACGTTCGATATCTAGTGGATTTTCACCAATCAGCATATCAGCAAAACAGCTCTTGATAGCAGCGGCCGCAATTTCCGGTGTTTCAAGGCCTTGCGTAAAGGCCTCACCCCAGCCAGTTACCCCTGTATCAGTTGTAATTTCAACCAATGTTGCCGCGCGTTGTCGCACCCACCCTTGAGAGAAAGCGAACGGGGTTTCAAGCTGTGATTTCAGCACATGGACATCAATATTTTTGATTTTCATTTCCGTCTATCTTTCTCTGCGTTTTAATTTTTGACACGGCCTCGGCGATTATGTTTGCAGTCTTAAGATTAACCTGTCTAACGTTTATCCTGTGTGTTTCTGGCTAGCTTCATCAAGATAGATACATAACCAACAGAAACCCTACATAATTAGGAGGAGATTATCCATGACAAAAGTGGGCGTAATCGGGCTTGGAGATATGGGATCAGGACTTGCAAAGAACCTGTTAAAGGCAGGCTTTGATGTTGCCGGTTTGGATTTATCAGAAGAACGCCGTGCCGCGTTTGTTAAGATGGGTGGCAGGGCAGTTGAAACACCTGCTGCGTTAGCTGATGGTGCAGAGGCTGTCTTTATCATGGTGATGAATGGTGGGCAGGTTGAAGCTGTTCTGTTTGGCGCAGATGGCGCACTAGAAACGCTGTCTGATGATGCTGCGATTATTCTGACCGCTACTATTAAGCCACGAGAGGGACGCGAGATTGGCGCCCGTGTGATAGAGGCGGGCAAGCAGATCATTGACTCGCCCGTCAGTGGCGGGTTCCCCGGCGCACAAGGCGGCTCATTAACAATGATGGCAGCAGCCCCAGACGCGCTCATCGCAGCAAAGCGGCATATCATGGATGCTGTCTCTGCCAATATCCATCACGTTGGCACAAACCCAGGTGATGGCCAATCGGTGAAAGCCTGCCTTCAGTCTCTTATCGGCTCTATTTTCACCGCTACATTCGAAGCCTCCACCCTTGCCGCAAAAGCCGGCATTTCAGGTCAGGTTCTTTATGATGTATTTTCAACATCCGGCGCCGGATGCGGGGTCGCCAATACAGCTCTTGGGAATATCATCGACCGTAAATTTAGCGATACAGGCAGCCATATCTCTACGATGCATAAAGACCTTACGATTGCTCTTGGGTTTGGAGAAGAATTGGGCGTACCGCTTCATACAGCATCAACAGCGATGCAATTATTCCATGCCGGCAAGACAAAATACCCAGACGGCGATAACTGGGTTGTTACCCGTGTTCTCGAAGAGATTGTCGGGGCTGAACTGCATAGAGAAAAAGGATAATAACCGATGAAACTAGGGGTAATTTGTGATGGCATCAGCCGCGATCTAGCGCATACGCTAACTGTAATGGATGAGTTCGAGCTTGAATATGCTGAACTTCAATTTGTCTGGGACAAGGAAGTGGGTGACCATTCTGCTGAACAGATAGCTGAGATAAAGCGTCTCACCACAGCTCATAATAAGCCTGTCTCTTGTCTCTCGCGGCATATTTTTGCCGGCCTCACGACTGCGACAGTCGCGGGCGATGCAGACCATACAAAACATATGGATGCCCTAAAGCGGGTTATTGCAATGGCGCATGAACTTACCTGTCCTCTGGTCCGGATTATGACGTCAAAAAAGGAACAGATTTTATGGGGTATGAACGGGGCTGAACAATGGAATGTTGCCAAGGGCGCGTGGGATACATTGCCGCCGCTTATCGCGCCCGCTGTTGAGCTTGCTCGCGCTGAAGGCATCAAGCTTGTGGTTGAAACAGGCAATGGCACAATGGTGAATTCAAACTATACCGGCCGCAAGCTGATTGATGATTTGGATGCTAAGGATGTGTTGGGTGTCTTATGGGACCCGGCAAATAATTGCTGGTGTCATGAAAACGCCTATCCAGAAGGCTATGATGAGATTAAGGACGGCTATCTAAGCCATATCCATATCAAGGATGTGCAGGTGGATACGCCGCGCGCAACATTGGAAGTACGCCCAATGGGCGAAGGCCAGCTAGCCCCTCTCTTCAAGCCCCTCGCCGATGCGCTGCGGGCCGATAATTATGATGGTGTTATCTCGTTCGAGAGCGTGTATCACCCCGGTAACGGCGATTTTGAAGCAGGCTTCCGGCAGAATATCGGCCTATTCAAAGAGCTATTTGGCTGATATGATTGGGGTTCTTCCCCTGTTCAAAAATTCAAAATCATATTATATTTTTCCTCCTTGAACAGCACCCTCCAGGAAAATTAAGCAATTATTTAATACTTAGACGAATTAAAACAAAAATTCCTAATATTTAAATTGTAGTGCTTTATCTATAAGATACCCTGATATCACAGGTTTTAGTTTAGTTTTGCTGAGTAATAACTGAACTACCAAATAGAGTTTTAAGGGGAGAGACTCGATATGCCTCAGGAAATTGACATACTGGTGAGTGAAGTCGGCCCACGAGATGGTTTACAGAGCATCAAACGTACAATGCCGACAGAGGCGAAACTTCATTGGATTAAAGCCCTTGCATCATCAGGGCTTAGGGAGATTGAAGTAGGTTCTTTCGTATCGCCGCGACTATTACCACAAATGGCAGATTGCGGCATGCTTGTAAGGGAATCAAATAAAATTGAAGGTCTCACAGTTCTAGCGCTGGTTCCCAACCTGAAGGGCGCAGAAAACGCAGTTGCGGCGGGCGCACGCAAGTTAACAATGCCGCCATCAGCCTCACGGGCGCATAGCCTTAATAATATTGGCATGACCCCCGAAGAAGCGATCGAAGAGGTTCGCCACGTTTGCGCTTTTCGTGACTCTCTCCCGTCTGAGAAACGTCCAGATGTTGAGGCCAGCATCTCAACAGCGTTTGGCTGCACACTCGAAGGTAAAGTTTCGGAAGACTGGGTGATCGAGATTGCTGGCCTACTAGCAAAGGCTGGCGCAGATAGTATCGGTCTTTCGGACACGACCGGCTATGCCAACCCAGCCCAAATCAAGCGCATGTTTCGCCGCCTTCGCAGCGAAATTGGTGTGGAAAAAATGGGAGGTGCTCATCTGCATAACACGCGTGGCCAAGGCCTTGCCAATGTCGTAGCCGCCCTTGAGGTTGATGTGACCACCTTTGATTCCTCACTTGGTGGACTTGGAGGCTGCCCCTACGCTCCCGGAGCATCTGGCAATATTGTGACGGAAGATCTTGTCTTTATGTTGGAAGCTATGGGGCTGCGCACAGGTGTAGATATAGACGCGTTGATCGCTGCTCGCGAAGTGCTGCTGCGTGGACTGCCAAATGAAGTCATCTATGGCAACATCCCTGATGTTGGCTTGCCCAAGGGTTTCACCTACGCCAGCGGAAGGAGTGTTACATGACCAGCGCACCCCGCCCTCTTGATGGTGTCAAGGTCGTGGAATTCAGCCACATGGTGATGGGGCCTACCTGCGGCCTCATTCTCGCCGACCTAGGTGCTGATGTAGTCAAAGTTGAGCCTGCTTCTGGAGGTGATAATACTCGTTACCTACCGGGGTCGGGATCCGGTATTTTTGGCACCTACAACCGCAATAAGCGTAGTGTCTCAGTAAACTTAAAGTCTCCAGAAGGCCTCGAATTTGCTTCCCGGCTCGTGCGAGAATCCGATGTTTTAATAGAAAATTTCAGTGCAGGAGTACTGGAACGTCTTGGCCTTGGTTATGAGGCAATGCAAAAAGCTAACCCTAGGTTAGTCTACTGCGCGCTAAAGGGCTTTCTTAGCGGACCCTACGAACAGCGTGTTGCTCTTGACGAAGTAGTGCAGATGATGGGTGGATTAGCTTATATGACTGGGCCCGAGGGGCGTCCGTTACGGGCCGGTGCATCTGTTAATGACGTGATGGGTGGGCTATTTGGTGTTGTTGCCATTCAGGCCGCACTATGGGAACGGCAGCGCACTGGAAAAGGCACCTTTGTCCGCTCAGGTCTATTTGAAAACAACATGTTTCTTGTTGCACAACACATGCTACAATACCGACAAACTGGGGTTCCTGCAGTACCTATGCCCGAGCGTAAATCTGCTTGGGCGATCTATGATGTTTTCGAGACTGCTGACGATGAAAATATTTTTGTGGGCGTAGTGAGTGATAAGCAGTGGACTCAGTTCTGTAACGCCTTTGACCTAGACGATTTACTTCAGAATGAAGACCTTCACAGCAACGCACAACGGGTGGCGCAGCGAGAATCATTCATGCCGCGCCTGCGCGAAATGTTCAAAGGGCAAGAACTTCTGCAAACAATTACAATTTGTGAGCGCGTCGGCTTGCCCTTTGCACCAATTTTGCGGCCGGACCAACTTTTCGATGACCCTCATGTAAACCACCCTGGTGCGACAGTCGAAGTAACCCTGAGCAATGGTGTGCGGACACAGGTTCCTGCGCTCCCATTTGAATATGGTGGCAGCCGGCTAGGCCTGTATCGTGACCTGCCACAAATCGGTGAACACAACGATGCTGTCGCACGTGAGTTGGGGTACTCAGATGAGGCGCTGGAGCGCCTGCGTCCCTCGCTAGGCACCGCCACGAACGATAAACCAGAAAAATAAAGCTGGGACAAAATTGCTTATTCCTGCTTTCACTAGCCGAATAAGTTTACCCGAAGGCTTAGGGGCACAGACCTTGATTAAGGCTCTCGACCCAATGCGCTCAACCACAACTGGCTCATAACACCCTTAGTTACTGGTGACACTGGGAGCAATAAAACCCAGTACTTTTTTGGTGGGGATGTGTCATCTAATATGGCTATAGGCTTCTGCTGAAATATTAAATAGCGAAGTTAGCCCGTATTCTGAACTGTCTTAAATCAACATCTTGGTATCCCCATCAATAGACAATGCTTGCCCACTAATCATCCTTCCACGCATACTAGCCAGAAAAAGGATTTGATCCGCTAGGTGCTGGGCAGTTACATAATCTTTCAATGAAGAAAAAGAAAAAGCTGCCGTTTCTATCTCTGTGAACGGTACTCCAAATTGCTGGGACTTGGCTTCCATTACACGCCTCTGACGATCTCCTGCCACAAAACCAGGCAGTATCGCGTTAACCCTAATATTATCTTCTCCTAATTCTATCGAAAGGGATTTGGTCAACCCGATAACACCCCATTTCGCTGCTGCATAGGGAGTACGCAAGGCAAAACCATATTTGCCTGCTGCAGAAGATAAATTAATAATTGAGGCATTCTCACTTTGCCGCAAATAACTGAGCGCAGCTTTAACGCAATAAAATTGTCCGTTTAGACAGATATCAAGGCAGCTCTGCCAAGCTGCATCGTCAATATCTTCAATCTTTGCTGTCGGTCCAGCGATGCCAGCATTATTTACAAGGCAGTCAAGCCCTGCCATTTTTGCAGCAGCGCTATGGATAACATCTTGAATGGCAGCACTGTCAGATACATCACACAGGTAAGTATGGATATTAGGATATTTTTGCGCCAGAAGGTTGAGATTAGCCTCATCTACATCACAGGTTGCAATTTGCGCGCCCTCTTGTAAAAAACTCTCCACAATCGCTAGGCCAATTCCGCTAGCTCCTGCACTCACAAAAACACGCAAGCCCTGTAGCTCTAAATCCATTTCATCCCCCTTCAGTAGCTGATGAGTTAAAAGACCCCTTACCCGAGGTCTAACTGCAGAAGAGAAAGGCCTAGCTTTTAGGTGTCTTTTTTACTTTAGCATCAATGTTACGATTGATGGCCAGATTAATAAGACTGCCAACGCTCATAACTATCCCTTTTTTAAG
>DGJU01000011.1:0-182 GCA_002387605.1 Alphaproteobacteria bacterium UBA4588
TTCACCAGCTTTGGCAGCCTTAACTGCGGTTGCCACATCAGCGGTTACTGTACCGAGCTTCGGATTCGGCATAAGTCCTCTTGGACCAAGCACCTTACCCAGCCGGCCAACAACACCCATCATATCAGGGCTTGCAATCACACGGTCAAAGCCGCTTTCACCATTCTGGATGGCTTCAGCTA
>DGJU01000011.1:188-27333 GCA_002387605.1 Alphaproteobacteria bacterium UBA4588
TTCTTCTGCGCCAACAAACTCTGCGCCAGCTGCTTTTGCTTCATCGGCTTTGGCGTCACGAGCAAAGACCGCAACACGCACGTCTTTGCCTGTCCCATTTGGCATAGCAACAGCGCCGCGAACCATCTGGTCAGCGTGGCGCGGGTCAACACCAAGATTGAGCGAGATTTCAATTGTCTCATCAAACTTTGATGTAGCATGATCTTTAATCAGCTGGGATGCCTCATCTATAGAATAGACACGCGTCCGATCGATTGCTTCAACTGCTGCTTTTTGGCGCTTTGATAATTGTGCCATTTAACCCTCCACCACTTCGAGGCCCATGGCCCGTGCAGAACCGCTGATCATAGCAACGGCGCCATCCATATCTACAGCATTCAAGTCGCTCATCTTCTGCTCGGCGATTTCTTTCACCTGAGAGAGAGTAACCTTACCAGCAACATCCCGGCCAGGGGCTGAGCCACCTTTTTGCAAGCCTGCAGCTTTCTTCAAGAAGAAGCTAACGGGTGCCGTCTTGGTTGTGAAGGTAAATGACTTATCCTTATACACAGTGATAACCACTGGCACAGGCATGTTCTTCTCAAGGCTTTCTGTTGCCGCGTTGAACGCTTTACAGAATTCCATGATATTCACACCGCGCTGACCGAGCGCTGGCCCCACAGGTGGAGACGGGTTTGCGCCGCCTGCTGGAATATTCAGCTTGAGATATCCCTCAATCTTCTTTGCCATCTTTTTTATCCCTTATGGCCCTTGCGATACTGCAACAGGCCCGCCTCATGTTAGTCTCTATCCAGCTCAGGCTGACTTTTCGACCTGACTATATTCAAGTTCAACCGGTGTTGACCGCCCAAAGATAGACACAGCCACCTTAAGACGTTCTTTTTCATCATCTGCTTCTTCGACAACGCCGTTAAAGCTTTCAAACGGACCTTCAACAACCCGTACTTCTTCACCAATGTCGAAGCTGATAGTTGAGCGAGGACGCTCAACCCCTTCATCCATCTGCTTAATCAAGCGGTCTGCCTCTGCCTTGGTAATTGGCACTGGCTTTCCTTTACCGCCCAGAAATCCTGTAACCCGCGGCTGGCTCTGCACCAAAGACCATGCCGCGTCGGTTAATTCCATATTTACGAGAATATAGCCGGGGAAGAATTTGCGCTCTGCTTGTACCTTAGCACCGCGGCGCATTTCCACAACTTCTTCGGTCGGCACAAGCACATCCTCGATCTGTTCTTCGAGACCGTGTGAAGCTGCCTGCTCCAGAATCGATTGGGCCATCTTCTTTTCAGACCCAGAAAAAACATGGACTACATACCAGCGCTTTGCCATCACTGACCAATCCTAAAAAAAACCAAATGGCCCATATCGTTCTTACGCCCCAAGGCCAAGAACTAATTGGACCACATTCGACAACACGAAATCGACAAGCAAAAAGAAGATTGCCGCAATCGTTGCCATGATAAACACAGTCAGCGTCGCCAAACCTGTATCACGACGGTTGGCCCACGAAATACGTGAGATTTCCTGCCGGACCTGCCTTACAAACTGTGCGGGCGACACATTAGCCATAAAAGCCAAACCTTTTCAAGTTCTAATTACGCAACAAACGGGGCCGTAAGACACCGCTGTTACCGCGCATGCCTGACCCCGATAAAGCCAGAATTCATTCAAGTTGTGGGGAAATAGCATTATCAGCCCTAAGACGCAAGCCAAAAGCCTGAAATTAACTGTATTTTTATGATGTTTTTTTGTCCCTGATTTCCTCTTTCCGCTTCCACAGAGGAGAAAGCCAGCACATCCTGCCTTGATCGCGATGCCGTAAATAGGGCATATCTCTTACTTGTCCTGCTGTCTCACCTGCTGCCTTTTATGGATTAAAAAGAGCAAATGAATAATGGCACGGGCTGGTGAACTAAAAAAAGAGGATAGTGTTATGACGTCTCTTGGAACATTTGATTATATTATCATTGGCGGCGGTACCGCTGGATGTGTTCTGGCGAACCGATTAAGCGCAGACCCTAATATCCGTGTGTTATTGCTCGAAGCGGGCGGCAAAGATAATTATATTTGGGTAAAAATTCCTGTCGGATATCTCTATTGTATGGGTAATCCGCGCACAGATTGGGGCTTTTCAACCGAAGCAGAGCGCGGCCTGAATGGGCGGTCCTTAAATTACCCACGCGGCCGAATCCTTGGCGGATGTTCTGCTATCAACGGTATGATCTATATGCGCGGACAGGCCCGCGACTATGACCAATGGAAGCAATTTGGCAATACTGGCTGGGGCTGGGATGATGTTCTACCCTATTTTAAGAAATCCGAAGATTATTTCAGCGGTGCTGATTCGATGCATGGCGCGGGCGGTGAATGGCGGGTAGAAGAGCAACGCCTCTCATGGGATGTTTTGGAAAAATTCCATGCGGCATGCATGTCAGCTGGCATCCCCGCTACTGATGATTTTAACCGCGGCTCAAACGAAGGTGTTGGTTATTTCAAGGTAAATCAGAAAAAAGGCTGGCGGTGGTCTGCGGCAACAGGGTTTCTGAAGCCAATCAAATCGCGGAAAAATCTGACTGTTATGACAGGCGCGCATGTCCATGCTCTCACGATGGATGGCAAACAGGTAACCGGTGTTACCTTTGATTCTGGCAAGACTATCATGACGGCAAAGGCAGCGCATGAGGTTGTGTTAAGCGCCGGTGCGATTGGCACACCGCATATTCTACAACTGTCAGGCATTGGGCCGGGCGGCCTGCTGTCAGATAATGGGGTTGAGGTGCGTCATGAGCTCGCTGGTGTTGGGGGCAATTTGCAGGACCATTTGCAAATCCGGACTATTTTCAAAACCCAAGGAGTGACCTCCCTTAACAGCTTTGCCAATACGCTTATCGGTAAAGCAAAGATTGCCCTTGAATATGCATTGTTCAGAAGCGGGCCGATGTCGATGGCGCCAAGTCAGCTTGGGGCATTTGTTAAATCAGACAAGGCGATGGAAACGCCTGACCTGCAATATCATGTGCAGCCCCTGTCACTGGGCAAATTTGGCGAGCCCCTTCACCCCTTTCCTGCGTTTACCGCTTCTGTCTGTAATTTGCGGCCGGAAAGCCGCGGTGTTGTTGAACTTAGCTCCCCAGATCCGCTGGCAAAGCCACGCATAGCGCCGCATTACCTATCTGCAGAAAGAGACAAGCTTGTTGCCGCTGATTCTATTCGGCTAACCCGACGCATTATCGAACAGGAGCCAATACGCTCTCACATAATCGAAGAATTTCTGCCCGGGGCACAATATCAGTCAGATGACGAGCTGGCTGAACAGGCTGGCAATATCAGTACGACGATTTTTCACCCCGTCGGCACCGCAAAAATGGGCCATGACCCACTGGCTGTTGTTGATAGCCGGCTTGCTGTTCATGGCCTCACAGGATTACGCATAGCTGATGCGTCTATCATGCCGACTATCACCTCAGGTAATACGAATAGCCCGACGGTGATGATTGCCGAAAAAGCCGCCGACTTCATCCTCGAAGACAGGCGTTTAAACGCCTGATATCGTCACACCATGGCGTTTAAACGCCTAGTTATCAGAGACAAGCATCCTGTCCAGCAGTACAGCAACATGTTCTGCTGTGCGCCCTGTACCATCCTTGATCTGACACCGGCATGATGTCCCATCTGCAATGATAGGCGTGCCCGCATCTTCTTGACGAATGGCTGGCAGCAGACTGGCTTCAGCCATCGCAATAGATGTCTCATAGGTATCAGCGCCATAACCAAAGGCGCCTGCCATACCACAGCAGCTTGTTTCCACAAGCTCAACCTCAAAACCGGCAACATCACCAAGCAGTGCCTGAACTGGCTTGACCACATCAAAGGCTTTCTGATGACAGTGCCCATGTAACAGCACTTTGCCATCTGCCTGCGCCAAAGGAAGATCAGGCTTATCTCGGACCAGAAGCTCTTCAAACGTTAGGCTTGCCGCCGCTATCTTAGTAGCAGACTCATCTGCCAGAAGAGCCGGCACTTCATCACGCAACGCCAGCAAACATGATGGCTCAAGCCCAACAATCGATACCCCCTGCTCAACAAATGGCGCAAAAGCATTACAAAGCCGCGTTGCTTCAGCGCGCGCTTTATCAACAAGCCCCGTACTAAGATAGGTCCGCCCACAACAAAGAGGCCGCTTTTCGGCAATCGCAGGAGAAAACACATCATACCCTGCGGCGGTTAGAACACGCAAAGCTGCCCGCAGATTTTCCGGCTCAAAATACTTATTAAAGGTATCAACAAACAAAATAAGCGGTGTGCCCGACCCGCTTGGCTGGGCTGCAATATCATCCCGTCCAAAGGGCTGTGACTGCCATTCTGGCAGGTCACGCTTGGCTGTAAAACCTGTAATCTTTTCAGCAAGATAAGACAAACCAGGGACAAAGCGGCGCACCGATTGCAACCCATTAACAAGGGGGGCTATTTTTGCCGCATATGGCGCATAATCAGGCAAATGGGCAATCAGCCTATCATGGATTGAAAGCCCCTTATCAGCTGTCCTGAGCGCTGTTATCTCAACCTTCATTCGGGCCATATCAACGCCCGTCGGACATTCCCGCTTGCAGGCTTTACACGACACACAGAGCTTTAATGTATCTGCCATCTCGTCACTGACCAGCGCGTCTGGACCTAACTGGCCAGAGAGCGCAAGCCGCAGACTATTTGCCCGCCCGCGCACAGAATCACCTTCATTACGGGTCGCACGATATGACGGGCACATCACGCCGCCTTCCAGCTTGCGGCAGGCGCCATTATTGTTACACATCTCAACCGCGCCTTGAAGCCCGCCTGCGCCGCCCGGCCAGGCTGACCAGTCCAGTTGCGTGGGGAAATCATTCACTTTATATCCCGGCGAGAACCGGAATAGCTCGCGGCTATCCATTTTCGGTGCATCAATAATTTTGCCCGGATTAAACAGACCGTGCGGGTCAAACGCCGCTTTTACCTGCCGGAATAATTGTGGCATTACCGGCCCAAACATTGTCTCATTAAATTCAGAGCGCACAATGCCATCGCCATGCTCGCCAGAATGCGATCCGCCATATTTTTGCAGCAGCGCAAACGCCTCCTCAGCAATATTACGCATCACCTCAACATCATCAGCAATTTTCATATCCAGAACAGGCCGCACATGCAGACAACCAACAGAGGCATGCGCATACCAAGTGCCCTTGGTGCCATATTTCGTGAAAATATCTGTCAGGCCAGCTGTGTATTCTGCCAAATCCTTCAGCTCAACAGCACAATCCTCAACAAATGAGACAGGCTTTGCCGCTGCTTTCATGCTCATCATGATATTGAGACCTGATTTTCGCATTTCAGCGACACGCCCCTGCATGCCAGCATCAATGGCTTCAACCACGCCGCCTGTCCATTCAGCACCCTTATCCCAGCCAAAACCAAGATCAGCCATCATTTCATGAAGCTGTTTCAAGCGTCGATGATTCTCATCCATATCCGGCTCGGCAAACTCGACCAGAAGAAGCGCTGCTGGCGCACCCCGCACAGCTTCCTCAATAATCGGTTTATAAATCGGAATAGACCTCGCAAGCGAAATCATCGTGTCATCAACAAGCTCAACTGCCACTGGATCAAGCGATACAAGGTGCTGCGCCGCATCCATCGCTTTATAAAAGGTCGGAAAATGGCAGATACCCATCAGTTTTTGGGACGGTAACGGCCAGAGCTTCAATTCAATCGCGGTTGAATAGGCAAGCGTTCCTTCTGAGCCAACCAGAAGATGAGACAGGTTTATCCCATCGCCTGCAGCGCCGCCCGGTCGCATCGACATTGCATCGGGAATCAAGGCATCAATATTATAGCCACCAACCCGCCGAAGGACTTTGGGGAACCGGGCCAGAATTTCATCTGCCGACACGCGCCCCATCTCCAGTAAATCGGGCAGAATAGCCCCAAGCTGACCATCATAAGCCTGAATATCTCCGGCAAAATCGCCAAAACGGGCCGTGCTACCATCTGCCATAATAGCATCAATGGCTGTCACATTATCGCGCATAATCCCATAGCGGATGGACCGCCCACCACAGCTATTATTCCCCGCCATACCGCCAATCGTCGCCCGGCTGGAGGTTGATACATCTACCGGAAACCAGAGGCCGTGCGGCTTAAGCTGGCGGTTCAATTCGTCAAGCACAATACCGGGCTCAACCCAGCAGCGCTGCGCCTCTACATCAAGCGAAATAAGCCGGCTCAGAAATTTTGTATTATCAATAACAATCGCTTCATTGACTGTCTGGCCACATTGCGAGGTGCCGCCACCCCGCGGTAATACAGCAAGGCCCTTCGAACGCGCAAAATCCAGCGCAGCAACAACATCATCAAGACATTCCGGAACAACAACCCCATGCGGAATCATCTGATAGATGGACGCATCTGTTGCATAACGCCCGCGTGAAAAACGGTCATCCAACACCTTACCACGGAGTTGTTTATTCAAGGACGAGAACGAATATGAACGAAAATCATCTGGCATGTAAAATCAACTATCCTCAAAAAAATAAATGGTATTTTCTTAGTCACGAAAATCTTCTGATAGACGTATAACCACTAGATAGAAAAGGCGTGGCCGCACATCTTGGAATATGAAAAACAATATGCCATAACGGAAGAAGTTTGGACTATCTTTTCCATCATCTAACAATACTAATTTTATAGCGTTGACATAAAAGGGTTATATTCAAGCATGGCAAATCCATCTTACAAAGCAGGCAAGCATTTCCTTCAAATCCCTGGTCCATCAAATGTTCCTGACCGTATTCTGCGTGCAATGGATTATCCCACTATTGACCATCGCGGGCCTCATTTCGCTGAAATCGGGAAAAAATGCCTTGAGGGCATGAAGACGATTTTTAAAACTGATAGTCATGTCATTATTTATCCTGCCTCTGGCACGGGCGCATGGGAAGCAGCGCTTGTTAATCTATTATCTGCGGGCGATCTCGTGCTGATGGTAGAAACAGGCCATTTCGCAACGCTCTGGAATATAATGGCAACAAAGCTGGGCATAAAAACAGAATTTCTGTCAACAGACTGGCGCCGCGGTGTAGATGCAGGCGCTGTTGAAGAACGGCTGCGCGCTGATACAAAAGGCGAGATTAAAGCTGTCTGTGTTGTTCATAACGAAACATCAACAGGTTCCACATCACGGATTGATGATGTACGGGCTGCCATGGACGCTGCAGGCCATAATGGATTGCTTATGGTCGATACGATTTCATCACTCGCCTCTATGGATTACCGGCATGATGAATGGGGTGTTGATGTGACCGTTTCTGGCTCACAAAAGGGTCTGATGCTACCGCCTGGACTATCGTTTAATGCTTTATCAGAGCGCGCTATTGAGGAATCAAAGACGGGCGGAATGCCGCGGTCTTACTGGGATTGGCAAGATCAGATTGAGCCGAATAAAGCGGGTGCTTTCCCGTTTACCCCTGCAACTAATCTTCTTTATGGCCTTTCTGAAGCTATTGATATGCTACATGAAGAAGGCCTTGATAATGTTTTTGCCCGGCATGACCGGCATGCTGAAGCAACCCGCCGCGCTGTTCAGGCATGGGGTCTTGAGGTGCTGTGTCAGGAACCTCGGAACTTCTCGTCGGTGCTGACAGCTGTCATGCTGCCTGACGGCCATAACGCTGACGCCTTCCGCGCAACAGTGCTGGATAATTTCGATATGTCACTTGGCAATGGCCTGGCGAAACTCTCTGGCAAGGTTTTCCGGATAGGTCATCTTGGTGACTTTAATGATCTGATGCTTGCCGGCACATTGAGCGGTGTTGAGATGGGCCTTAAACTAGCAGGCGTGCCCCACCAGACAGGCGGTGCTGCTGCTGCCATGAGCTATCTGGCAGAAACTAGCTCATAAAAATACTGACTAATCAAAAATTTTAGCAAAATCAGGGGATATTAAGACGATGACAAACGCACAAGACCAAGACCTTATTCTTGATATAGACGGACAGGTAGCCACCATCACCCTGAACCGTCCCCATCGCCGAAATGCTCTTACCTTTGAGATGTATGAAGAAATACGCCAGATTTGTATGCGTGCAGGCAAATCTGGTGACTTAAAAGATATCAAAGCGCTGATTTTTATGGGTGGCGGCGACAAGGCCTTTGCTGCTGGAACAGATATCTCTCGTTTTAAAGATTTTACCAGCACGCAAGATGCTATCGATTACGAAACACGTGTTGATAGCGTGATGGAAGAAATTGAAACCTGCGCCGTGCCAACCATTGCCGCACTGAACGGGTTTGTGACAGGCGGCGGCGCTGCCATTGCTGGGGCCTGTACTGTTCGCATTGGGGCTGAAGATATCAAAGTTGGCGTGCCAATTGCCAGAACTCTTGGAAACTGCCTTGCTATCTCGAATCTGAGACGCTTTATTGCCTTGGTTGGCGAGCCACGCGTCACTTACATGCTTGTGACAGCTAACCTAATCGATGCAGCCGAAGCGCATTCAGCTGGTTTCATCTCTGAATTACTCCCCGACAGAGACGCTGTTATTGCGCGCGCCCGGGCTCTCGGCGAAGAAATTGCGACCTTTGCCCCCCTTAGTATTCAGGCTTCGCGCGAGGGAATTAGGCGTTTGCGCGTAGCAAGCCCCCTTCCCGATGATTCAGACCTCATCAAATTATGCTACGAAAGTGCCGATTTTAAAGAAGGCATGACTGCCTTTTTTGAAAAGCGTCAACCAGATTGGCGCGGTGAATAAGACACGCCACCTTACACGCTGTTTATAAATGAAGAAATGTACCTTTGATCTTGTTGGGATTTGGTATACCATATTGCGTGTAAAGATGTTTAATGGGTAGGGCTGTCGTTGATAAAACACGCTTTGAGCATAAGAAATGAGGGGGAGGATATGCGCTCTGGTCAGGTTAGTGACTGGTATGCGCGCCACTACACCACCCTTCCACATTTCAGAACATTTATGTGCAACCACCCCCGAATTAGATTTCAGGCAGGATAAAGAAGAGTAGATAACAAATGATACAAAAACCTTATAACGGCATTTGGCCTGTTGCCCCGACCCCGTTTCTGCCAACAGGCGCGGTTGATTATGACGGCATGAAGCGGGTTCTTGACCTGATGGTTGATCAGGGTGTTGACGGTATCTGTATCCTAGCAAATTTCTCCGAACAATTTCTGATATCCGATGCTGAGCGTGAACAGCTCACGAGGGTCAGTCTTGAGCATGTGGCGGGCCGTGTGCCGGTCATTGTCACTATCAGCCATTTTGCAACAGACATTGTTGTTGGACGGGCCCAGCTTGCTAAACAGCTTGGCGCTGCAATGGTCATGATGATGGCGCCTTATCATGGGGCTTTGTTAAAAGGCACAGCACAGCAGACCTACCAGCAGGTAGATGCAGTTGGCGCTGTTGGTATTCCTATCATGATACAGGATGCCCCCCTATCAGGAGTTGAGCTTCCGGTGCCGCTTCTGGTGCAGATGGCACAGAATATCGAGATGGTTAAATTGTTCAAAATTGAATGTGCCGGTGCGGCAGCTAAATTGCGCGAGCTTATTGCGGCAGGCGGCGATGCAATTGAAGGACCGTTTGATGGCGAAGAAGCCATTACATTGATGGCCGATCTTGATGCAGGAGCATCAGGCTCAATGACCTCTGGCTTGATACCCGACCTTATTGGACCGGTTATCCGCAGCTATCTTGCCGGAGACAGACAGGCAGCCTTACATGGCTATAATCGCATTCTTCCCATTATTAATCATGAAAATAGACAATGTGGTTTTCGCGGCACAAAGGCAGCGTTACTGGCAGGCGGTGTTATTGGATCTGACTTCTGCCGCCACCCTATTCCGCCACTACATGACGATACGCGCGCTGCATTACTTGAACTGCTAAAAATGGAAGACCCGCTTATTCTAAAGTGGGGTCAGTAATGGCAAAACCATCAGCCCTAAGCTCACTTATCGAAGAGGGGCAGCTTCCTATCAAACAACGTAAATTGTTAGGGGAAGAGACGGCTGAGACTTTGCGTGAGCTTATCTTGCTGGGCAAGCTGCCCGCTGGTGCGTCTATTCCGGAGCGTGACCTTGCTGATGCGCTGGGAATTAGCAGAACGCCTATGCGCGAGGCAATGCGTGTCCTTGAAACAGAGGGTTTGATTGAATATTCAGCAACAAGACGGCCAAGTGTTGCTAACCCGTCCCGTGAAACGCTTGCCCATAATCAAGCTGTTATTGGCGCGCTAGAGGCACTTGGTGGCAGGCTTGCCTGCCAACACGCGACCCAAAAAGAGCTCGATAACATCATTCAGATGAACCAGCGCCTCACTGAAAAAACAGACGCTGCGGCCCCGCTTGAATTTTTTAAAATGGATATGAATTTTCACATTGCAATCGTTACAGCAAGTGCCAATCACGCCCTTATTGAAACTCACCGGCATTATATTGCCAGATTATGGCGTGCACGCTTTATCTCATCATCTCTGAAATTGGGCCGGCAGAATACATTACAGCAACATCAGCATATTGTTGATATGCTGGTAAAACGAGATGCAGCCGCAACCGCATCTGCCTTAGAATATCATCTTGAAACATCATTTAAAAATGTTGCAAAGGCTCTCATCGAGCAGGAAAAGGAGACCAGTAGTCAATGAAACCACGTATTGGAATAATTCCGGGTGACCCTTCTGGCATAGGACCCGAACTCATCGCAAAATTACTAAGTGATGAAAGCGTAACAGATCAGGCTGACATTCTGCTTATCGGCGATGCACATCTGTTTGAGATGGGGCAGCGCCAAGCTGATAGTTCGTTTTCACTAACGCCTTGTGATGCGCGCACGAGCGACTGGACAGAGCTACCAGGCTTTGCCCACCATGCGCAGGATACAATTGATGCTGATGATGTGAATATTGCCGCTGTTACCATTGCGAGCGGTAAATCAGCGCTTGCCAATCTAAACACCGCCCTTGAATTAGCGCGCGACGGTATCATCGATGCAATCACATTTGGCCCCTTTAATAAGGCTGCGCTTAAAGAAGCAGGTCTTGGCCATGAAGATGAACTTCATTATATCGCCGAATTTCTGGGTGTTGAAAATTATGTCTCAGAATTAAATACCCTTGATGGTATCTGGACGAGCCGTGTTTCAAGTCATATCTCGTTGAAAGAAGTGCCAGACTACATCACCAAAGAGCGCATCAATGAAGCTGTTTATCTGATTGATAGAACCTTAAAACGCTCCGGCATGGCGCGGCCACGCCTGTCTGTTGCTGCCCTTAATCCCCATGCAGGTGATAATGGTAATTTTGGCACTGAGGAAATTGATATTATTGCGCCAGCTGTCCAAGCTCTTCAAGTACAACAGGTTAATGTGGATGGTCCATGGCCCTCTGATACTGTGTTCCTGAAAGCCAAAGCAAAGGAAGTTGATGGTATTATTACGATGTATCATGATCAGGGTCAGATAGCGCTGAAAATAATGGGGTTTGACCGCGGTGTTACCGTACATGGCGGCATTCCGTTTCCGGTAACAACGCCGGCGCATGGAACAGCCTTTGATATCACAGGAACAGGAACTGCGGATGTGACAGCGACCAGAGAGGCATTTAATATCGCCTGTAATATGGTAGCAAACTGGGAAAAATCAGATAGCGCTGCCTAGCAGTATGTACCTCCCCTCATTTCCATATTTTAGTTCAAAAAAAAGCGGGAGTTTATCCCGCTTTTTTTATCAATAGATTTTGTTAATCGCTATCCATCCTAGCCACGATTGGTGAGCTTCTGGAAGAGGTAGGGTCCGCACAGCCCCAAGAAGGCAAGGACAAGGAAGACAACAGCAAGCGGCTGAGTGAAAATCAACCACCATTCCCCATCAAACATCTTGAGCGAATTTTGCAAGTTGGTTTCAACCATCTCACCCAGAATGAGGCCAACAGCAATGGGCGCTACAGCAAAACCATGTCGGCGAGCAAAAAAGCCGAGTACACCAAAGGCCATCACAATCCAGATATCGAGTAGCGATGAGTTAAGGGAGTAGGCACCGATAACACACAAAGCAAACACAATAGGCCATAGAAGCGTTGTAGGGATAAGCGATATGCGAGCAAAGAACTTCGCCGCATAAAGACCCATAAACAAGAACATGACATTGGCAACCAGCATCGCGCCAAAAATCTGATAGACAGTGTCAACCTGCTCGGTGAACAGATAGGGGCCAGGGCGCAGACCATGCACCATAAGCCCGACAAGAATAATAGCTGTCGTGCCACTACCAGGGATACCCAGAACCATCGTTGGCACCATTGCACCGCCGGTTGCTGCATTATTAGCAGCTTCGGCACCCGCAATACCTTCGACAGAGCCCTTGCCGAATTCTTCTTTATTCTTCGACCAGCGACGGGCTTCAGAATATCCGATCATAGAGGCCACTGTCGCACCCTCAGCCGGCAGGATGCCAATAAAGGTCCCGATCCCGCAAGATCGCAATACCGTTCGCCAGATCTTTTTATAATCTTCTTTGGTTGGCAGTTTAACAGCCTTAAGACCAATAGCCTCGGCAACATCTTTGAGTCGTTTTGACTGCATCAGCAATTCAGACATTGCAAACAGGCCAATGAAAACTGGAACAAAGGCAAGCCCTTCATAAAGCTCATAATGACCAAATGTATATCTCTCAATGCCGGTAACACGCTCAGCACCAATAGTTGCCAGCCAGACACCAAAGACGCCGCCAATGATGTTTTTTACTGCGCCACCAGCACTAATACTGGCAAGCATAGAAAGCCCGAAGACCGTCAGGGCAAAATATTCTGGAGGCCTGAACTCGTAAGCAACCCTGGCGAGCATTGGCGCTGCTATGCACAAGACAATCACTGAGAAAATACCACCAATAGTACTAGCAACAACTGCAATACCCAATGCGCGTCCTGCTTCGCCGCGCTGGGCAAGGGGATATCCATCAAACGTTGTTGCAGCGGCAGCAGATGTGCCAGGCGTATTAATCAGAATAGCTGTAATGGAGCCTGCAAACGTTGCTGAAACGTAGATAGTCGTTAGCACCGTTATCGCATGGACGGGTTCCATTGTGAGGGTGAAAGGCAGCAGTAACGCTGCACCAGTTGTCGAGCCTAACCCTGGCAGAACGCCAATGATTACGCCGAGAATTGTGGTAGCAAATATAAGGAAAAGCAAATTGACGTCAAAAACGATAGACCCCATTGCTGCCAGTGCTTCTTGCATGAGACCGGCCTCCTAACCGTAATACCAGTTGGTTATTATGCCTCTTGGAAACCTGATCCGAAGGACCTTGTCAAAGAGGAAAAAGAGAGTGACGGGGGTAAGTATCGAATTCAGCGCGATGATAATAAACCGGCGCTCGCCCCATAAATAGCTCAATAAAAACATCACAATTGGAATGGCAATAAACATATCTGTTGTAATTGTCAGAGCAAAAAATAGAAGTAGTAAGACCATTGAACCCCAAGTTTCACGGCCTTCTAGCGGAACCGGAGCAGGCTTTTCTTTTACAAGTTGAAGAAACAGTATCACACAGAGCATCAAGTTCAATATCATCAAAAAGATAGGAAATGAGCGTGCTTGCATGCTATCGCCAACAATCATCGGCGGTGATGTATCTAACTGAAGAGATAAGCCAATAATAATGACTGAAAAAACTGCTATAATCGCAGGTATTGTTACTAGTCTTAGTTCCATGAAATGAGCCCTTAATCATAAGGTGCCCTGCCAAAAAGCAAGGCACCTTAATCAAAGTGAAATTCTGATATTACTTAACCAGACCCATCGCTTTTAGCGCAGGACCGAATTCAGCAACCATCATCTTGATTTGCTTACCCCAGGCGTCTGATGCCATTGGTGAGGTTGAATCAAGACCTGAATTCATAAGATATGCCTGATACATTGAATGTTTCATCGCCTTATCAAGACCGGCTTCCATCTCAGTAACACGAGCCGCATCTACACCAGCGTGAGTAACAAACCCGCGTGTTGTAGACAGAACAAGGTCAACACCAAGCTCTTTGGACGTCTTTGCTGCTGGAATAGGGTCCATACGCGCTTCGCCTAGAATAATGAGCGGGCATAAATCGCCTGCATCAATCGGAGCAGATGCTTCAGATAGGTTTAGAACACCTACGTCAACTGCACCGGCAACAACCTGAGTTGCAAGCTGGCCACCACCATCAAATGGGATGTATTTTGGCATGTCCTGACCGTTTTTCTTAGCCCAAAGATAGACTGAAATATGGTCAATCGTACCTGTGTGCGTACCACCATAAGAAATATCATCACCATTTTTTACGCCAGCAAGAAACGCTTCAGGCGTAGCATATTTGGTTGTCTTACAGTTCACCATCAGAATTTGTGGATCATTTGTTCCACGCATAATTGGCGCCATATCATCAACAGTCAGCTTTGTCTTGCCCATTGCCATTGAAATAGCGTGGCCAACTGTAAATGTGAGGATTGAGTTGCCATCTGCTGGGCGTGAACGGAAATATTCCATTGCAGCAGCACCGCCGCCGCCACGCTTGTTAACAACAACCATATCCTGTTTCAGAGTACGGCGTGACCGCAACATCATCATACGAGAATTTACGTCCGTACCACCACCAGCACCCGCATGGGTGATAACTTCGATAGCTGGCTTATCTGCAGAAATTGCAGGCGACGCTGTGACAAGAGCCGCTCCTGCTACGACAGCAAATGTTGCACCTGCTGACATCATTACTTTAAATGTATTCATTTTTCTTTTTCCTTCCCTAAACCTAGAGCTTTTGCTCTTTAACGTGTTCTAGGTAACCATTATTTAATATGAGTTGCAAGGATATCCTGTAGCTTTTTTCGCACTTGTTAATCATGTTACTTATTTATACTCTATTGACTATATTGTGAATTTCCCGAAGCGAGATTAATGATTTAATTATGGCTTATCAGTATGAAACTGAAAAATGGGTGCGGGTTAAGCTAGACACCAACACCCTGAAACAATGCATGCAAAGAACAAATGCTCGTCCCCTATTTGATATGATGAGCTGGCTAGCTCTCATGGGCATCTTTGGCTGGCTAACTGTCTTATATTGGGGCAGTTTTGCCAGTTTTATCACTCTGTTTATTTACGGTATTCTGTATGGATCAGGCTCTTCTGCGCGTGAGCATGAAACCGGACATGGCACCGCATTCAAGTCAAAAACACTGAACCGGCTGTTCCACGAAATTACCAGTTTTTGTATTCTGCGTGAGACATTTTTGCGCAATCATGGCCATGATTTACACCATCGGCATACTATTATTACGGGCATTGACCCTGAAATCGTGACACCTGCCCCGCCAAAACTTTTTCAGATGGTGGTAAATCTGCTTCAGGTTGAAAAATCCATTCGAGGGTTTCGCCCTCTCATTGCCCATAGCTTTGGCCATTTGCTTGCCTCAGAAATAGCTGCTGGCCTCACTCTTAAACGCCAGACAATATGGCTTGCCCGGCTCTGGCTTGTTATTCTTGGCAGTACAGGCGGCGCTGCTCTTTATCTGGAGTCAGTTCTGCCACTTCTGTTAATCGGCCCGCTGCCGGCCATGTATGGCGGGACATTCAGGCATTTATTCGCGCTCTCGCAACATGTTGGCCTTGCCGTCAATGTGAATGACCACCGGCTCAATACGCGGACAATTATTTTGGGACCAATTTTGAGCTATCTTTATCTGAATATGAATTACCATCTAGAGCATCACCTTTATCCAGCAGTGCCCTATTATCATCTGCCACGCCTTTATAAAGCGCTCGCGCCGCAATGCCCGCCAGCGTATCAGGGGTTTCTCTCGGTATTTATTGAGATGATTCCGGTTCTGCTAAAACAGCGCCATCAGCCAGATTATCATATTGTTAGGCCGATACCTGATACGAGCTTATCCAATCTTTAGCGGCTAATCGACAGTCAGGCCGGCATCGCGCGCGCGCTCTATCATATAAGTGCGGCCTGCAAGCATATCATCTATTGTGCCAAAGCCGTTCATATAATGGCCCTGATAGCCCATACCCTCGATTTTTGCGAACATAGCGCCAAAATCCATTGTTCCCTCACCTGGCTGCTGATGGATTTCGTATGACCCATTATTATCAGCAAGACGCACTTCATGACAGAGCGAGAAATCCATCGCATCAATGAAGTTCTCAATCCCCACACCGGGCAGAAAATGCGCATGATTGGCCGTGAACGACCAGCGCAGTGCCGGGCTATTGATTTCCCGAAAATAATGCATGCATTCAGCCGGCGTCACAGGCATGTAATTTACTTCTGCCAGCACCGGCTCCCAGTTCAAATTCTCCAGCAGCAGGAGAACGCCTTTCTTCTCGGCATAATCTGCTATCCGGCTCAGTCTATCTAGTGAGGCCTGCATTCGCAATTTACGGCAGGCGGTGAAATGGTAGCCGCCATGCACCACAATCCATGCCGCCCCCACTTTTGGGGCAAGATCAATATAGGCTTTTAGATAATTATCGACTGCATCACGGCAAAATGGCGAAAACTCGGCAACATTTACACCAGAGAGCGTGTGAAGCCCGAGATGAATACCTGCTTTTTCCTTGGCATCGCGCACAGCATTACAACGGGCATCATCAAAACTTTCCAAGGCGTTCGGTGCAATATCAGTTTGCACATCGATAAAGCGAATATCATGTTTAGCTGCCCACTCAATCGCCTGTTCAACCGCAATGCGCCGACCAATATCAATCCCGATACGGTTTTTTAAACTTAAACCCATAATACCCTCCTGAAAAAAAACTACCCAATATGGCGCGCCTTTTGGCGCTGCTTTTATGCACCGATAAAGTCTGGCTTTCTTTTTTCCATAAAGGCCCGCCGTCCCTCGATATAATCCTTACTATCAAAACATGCCTTCACCTCAGCAGCGATGCGGTCAAGATCCTGCTCGCTTTCTTCTTTGGCAATTTCATGCGTAATGGATTTAATAGATGCCATCGTCATAGGCGCATTTTCAGAAATACGCTTTGCATAATCACTTACATAAGCATCAAGCATATGCGGCGGCAACACACGGTTGGCCAGCCCCATATCATAGGCTTCCTGCGCTGTGAATTGGCGTGAGGTAAAGAAAATTTCTTTCACCATAGAGGGTCCGACAAGATGAGAGAGGCGACGCACACCATCATATCCATAGCCGAGACCTAATTTTGCAGCCGGCACAGCAAATCGCGATTTATCTTCACAAAGCCGGATATCACACGCAACAGCCAGCCCCATTCCGCCGCCAATACAATAGCCGCGAATCATCGCAATAGTTGGCTTGGGGAAAGTATAGACAGCATTATAAAAACGGGCTGTCGCAGCTTGATAGATTGCGACATCATCTTCTGATGAACGCTCTTTTTCAAACTTTGATATATCAGCGCCCGATGCAAAGGCTTTGCCGCCTGCCCCGCGAATTACCAGAAGGCGCGCTTCTGGATCGGTTGACATAGCGGTGACCTGTTCAGCAGCTGCTTCATACATAGCAAGCGATACAGCATTATGGCGTTCCGGATTATTAATCACCAGATGACCAACACGGTCCTGCACACCAGCAAGAATTTTTCCGTCCGCATATTCTGTTAATTCGGAAAGTTTCATATCGCACCTGCTTGGTTAAAAGCCTTAATTTCATCGTCTGAATAGCCATATTCAGATAATATCTCAGAGGTATGCTCGCCCTTTAGCGGCGGCGGTAGTTTTATCTCCGAGCGTGATGAGCTCATAATCACCGGCTGACCAACTATTTGTGTTGCGCCTCGTTCAGATGAGACCATATCACGCGCCATACCAAGATGCTTAATCTGCGGGCTCTCAAAAGTTTTATCTATGGTATTGATCTCACCGCTCGGAACGCCCTCATCATTGAGTTTCTCAATCCAGTTCTCAGAGGTATCTGTCTTGGTTGTCTCGGTAATATAGCCATTCAGCTCATGCCTGTTTTCGCTCCGCCCATCAAGACTATCAAAGCGCGGGTCATTTAGCCTGTCATCGCCAAGGACATCTTTGAGCCGGTTGAAAATATGTGTCCCAGCAGCCGCGATATTGATAAAGCCATTCTTGGTTTCAAACACGCCCTGCGGAATGCTTGTGGGGTGGTTATTGCCAGCCTGCTTCGGGACTTCTGCATCCATCAGCCAGCGTGCTGCCTGAAAATCAAGCATTGCCACCTGCGCCTGAAGCAGGGATGTCTGTATCCATTGTCCCTCGCCGCTTTGCTCGCGCCCCAGCAGTGCTAGCAACACACCCTGCGCAGCAAAATGGCCAGCACATAAATCAGCAATCGGAATGCCAACACGCATCGGCCCATCTTCTGGCGAGCCTGTAATCGACATCAGCCCGCCCATGCCTTGGGCTATCTGATCGAAGCCAGGGCGCTTTGCTATCGGGCCATCCTGACCAAAGCCAGAAATAGAGGCATAGACAATAGCTGGATTGATGGCGCGGATTGTTTCATAATCAACACCAAGCCGGAATTTTACATCAGGGCGATAATTTTCAACAATTACATCAGCTGTCTCAGCCATCTTTTTGAAAATGGCAACGCCTTCTTCTGTTTTCAGATTGAGTGTAATAGAGCGCTTATTGCGATGCAGGTTCTGGAAATCGCTGCCGTCACGCGACCCCCCAATATCACCAGCCTCATTGCCAATGGCTTCGATCTTAATCACATTGGCGCCCCAGTCTGCAAGCTGACGCACGCATGTTGGGCCCGAACGCACACGGGTAAGATCAAGAACAGTAAAGCGGGACAGAATATCACTTGCCGGTGTAAAGGCCATTATTTCCTCGTTTTTAGTTAGGGGTCAATGTTAGCAGGCCTAGCCTAATTAATAACAATACCCCGTTGTGCCAGACAGATTGAACTCCGCCGATGGTTAAATTGTGCTTCAACACTGTAGAAGAAGTGACCCACTGCAAGTCAATTACTTTTCACTAAAATAGTGCATTATGAGAAAAGAGATGCTGTGGTATAGAGGCATATTTCAGCCCCAAACTTTGTTGGGTTCGCGAAAAAAGGAGTTCACAGTGATAATCATTTTGCCGGCTCACTCCCTTGCATGCCGGCATATACACACATCTGATTTCAGACCATTATCACTATTTTGAAGATGGCGGCGCGGCATGAAGCGTCGTCAGAACTATATAAGAGATTTGACTTAATCCTCCCAAAGACGCCATCTGTATGTCAACTTTTATGTGTATAACCCTCTAACGGTGCCTCACTTCTACCTTGTAGCTTAAACGAGAGATTTTATGAGCCTATCTGATATGACCCATAATTATGGTGCAAACACACTTTATGATGCTGTGTTTGGTGTCCATAGCAAGAGTAACAAGACCTTCCTTTATACCGAACAGGGCGAGGTCAGCTATGCTGCCTTTACCGGCATGACAAACAAACTTGCTCACGCGTTAAGCCATGCAGGGCTTCAGGCTGGTGAGCGGGTTGCTGTACAGGCAAAAAAATCGGTTATGCAGCTTGCTCTCTACGCGGCAACCATTAAGGCAGGCGGCGTCTATCTGCCGCTCAATACAAGCTATACAGCCCATGAGCTTGATTATTTTATCTCTAACGCCAAAGCCTCAATTGTTATTGTGGATGATGCAGCAAAAGACGCTGTGACGCCTATTGCAGATGCAGCAGGCGCAACCCTGCTTACCCTTAACGCAGATGAAACTGGGAGCCTTGTTAGCGCGGCTGACGGACAATCTGACCAGTTTGAGGCTGTGCCGCGCGGCCCAGAGGATTTGGGCGCTATTTTATATACCTCCGGGACAACGGGCCGCTCTAAAGGAGCGATGCTCTGTCACCGCAATCTGTTATCAAACACGCAAGTTCTTGAGCAGACATGGCAGTTTACAAGCGACGATACATTGCTGCATATGCTGCCGATTTATCATACACACGGCCTGTTTGTTGCCTGTAATTTGCTGGCTATGGTCGGCGGTTCGATGATTTTTCTGACCCATTTTGATGCAGAACGCGCCCTGCACTGGATGCCAAAGGCAACCAGCATGATGGGCGTGCCGACATTCTATACGCGCTTGCTCGCTGAAACTATGTTCACCAGCGATATCAGCCGTCATATGCGCCTCTTTATCTCAGGCTCAGCACCGCTCCTTGCCGCCACTCATATTGAATTTGAAGATCGCACAGGCCACCGGATATTAGAGCGTTACGGCATGACAGAAACAAATATGTCGACCTCTAACCCCTATCAGAATGAGCGGCGCGCTGGCACTGTTGGCATGCCGCTACCAGGCGTTACGGTACGGCTGGCAGATGACGCTGGCAAAGTTGTTAGCAAAGGAGAGATTGGGATCATTGAGCTTTGCGGTGATAATGTCTTTACCGGTTATTGGGAAATGCCTGAAAAGACTGCCGAATCATTCCGTGATGATGGCTTCTTTATTACAGGCGATATGGCGCGCGAAGATGAGGATGGCTATATCACTATTGTTGGGCGCGATAAGGATTTGATTATTTCAGGCGGACTGAACATCTACCCAAAGGAAATCGAAGGTCTGATTGATGCCCATGACGGCGTCACAGAAAGCGCTGTGATTGGCGTGCCGCACCCAGATTTTGGCGAAGGCGTTGTTGCGATTCTGGTTGCTGATGACAGTGTGACAGCAGAGGCAGTGATGGCAGGTATTGCTGACAAGCTGGCAAAATTCAAACAGCCAAAGCGGATATTATTTGTAGATGCCCTGCCCCGTAATACGATGGGAAAAGTGCAGAAAGCTGTGATGCGTACAGAACATGAAGAGATGTTTAGCTAACCGCTCACTTACATAAACCCTACTACGCGATAAGGACAAGAAGATGGATAGTAAAACACCGCACTCACAGCCAACCATTGAGACATATCTTGGGCTTGTGCCAGAAATCGATGAGACAGCCTATATCGCAAGTACAGCTGCGATTATGGGGGCGGTACGCATTGGACCAGACTGCTCTATTTGGCATAATGTAACATTACGCGGTGATGCAAATTATATTACCATCGGCCGCGGCTCAAACATTCAGGATAATTCGGTTGTTCATATTGATAGCCGCACAATGCCAACTATCATTGGCGAATATGTGACTGTTGGGCATGGCGCTATCATTCATGCCTGCACATTGCATGACCGTGCCTTTGTTGGTATGGGCGCAATTGTTCTTGATGGCGCGGTTGTTGAAAGCGGCGCTATGGTTGCTGCTGGCGCTCTGGTGCCGCCCGGAAAACGGGTTCCGGCAGGCGAGCTCTGGGCAGGAAGTCCTGCAAAATTCATGCGGGCACTCGATGGTGAGGCTCAGAAACGGTTCTCACAGACAGCTCATAGCTATATCGAATTTGGCAGGGCAGCGCGCCTCGGTCTTGAGGGCGGGCCTTACACCTTTGATCCTATTCCGCTGCCGCCGCGAGATGAGTGCTAGTCGTCTACTCAGCAACAGGCTACTGGAAGACGCCCGGCTTCACACCATAATCAACAGCGACACCGTAATCCGGATCATCATCGCTATCGATGATGAGTTGGCCTGATTTTGATAACAACCTGTGACAGTCACGGGTTAGATGGCGGAGCATCACGCGCTTGCCTATCTCATCATATTTTGCCGCAACATCTTCAATGGCCTGCAAGGCAGACTGGTCGACCACGCGCGAGGATGAGAAATCGATAATCACAAGTTCCGGGTCGGCAGCAATATCAAATAATTCGCGAAATCCTGTAACAGAGCCAAAAAATAATGGCCCTTGGATGTCATACACAATCGCGCCTTCTTCGCGCACAGAAGGACGCTTTGATGCATGAATGCGCTTAGCAGCATTCCATGCATAGACCAATGCAGACATAATCACGCCAACAACAACGGCAATCGCTAAATCTTCGGCGACAGTCACAACTGTCACGACAATGATCACAAGCGCATCAGCAACCGGTACCTTGAAAAGCGTTTTGATAGAATTCCACGCGAAGGTGCCAATAACCACCATGAACATCACACCCACAAGGGCTGCGATCGGAATTTGTTCAATAAGACCTGAGGCAAACAGGATGAAAATAAGCAGGAACAACGCTGCCGCAATGCCGCCAATACGTGTTCTACCGCCAGATTTCACATTAATCATGGACTGCCCGATCATCGCGCAACCGCCCATTCCGCCAAAAAATCCGGTAACAAAATTTGCAATACCTTGGGCAATACATTCCTGGGATGCGCCGCCGCGCTGGTCTGTAATATCACCAACAAGATTAAGGGTCAGAAGACTTTCGATAAGCCCAATAGCTGCCAGAATAACAGCATAGGGAAGGATTATCATGAATGTCTCACCTGAAAGCGGCACCATCGGAATCGAAAATTCAGGGAGCCCGCCAGACAGGCTGGCAAGGTCACCCACCCGTGAGACATCAAGATCAAGCCCGATTACAACAGCCGTCACAAGCCCAATGGCGGCAAGCGGTGCCGGAATGATTTTAGTCAGCTTGGGCGTGAGCCAAATCAACGCCATCGTTGCGCCAACAAGACTGCCTGTGATGAGTAATTCTGCACCGCCAATCCATTCTGTAACGCCGTTATCATTAATCGTTTTAAACTGCTCAAGCTGAGCAAGACCAATGACAATCGCAAGACCGTTTACAAATCCCAACATCACCGGATGCGGCACCATACGAATAAACTTACCCCACCGGAGCGCACCTGCCACAAATTGCAGAATGCCCATCAGAACAACCGTGGCAAATAAATACTCAACACCATGCTGTGAGACCAGCGATATCATGACCACTGCAAGAGCACCTGTCGCACCAGAAATCATACCTGGACGACCGCCAATTATTGCTGTCACCAGACCAACAATAAACGCAGCATAAAGCCCAACAAGCGGGTCAACGCCCGCCACAAACGCAAACGCAACAGCTTCTGGCACAAGCGCCAAAGCAACAGTAAGGCCAGCAAGAATATCTATTCTGACTTGCCCAAGGGTTAACGGGTGCGGTGGCTGGTTAACAGAAACACCTAATAGGAAATTCTGCAGTTTTGCGAATGCTGAAGACATTGAAATCATTTCTTTTTTAAAATTCTGAATAAGGGGCGCTATTACGGCGCCCTGTCATAACATGGATCACTTATTTAACCCACCAATTAGGGGGATACCGCGTTTGACGAAAAATAGCGAGCCTACAGCACACAAAATTTTGCCTCCTATTGCTCCCAAAAGGCGCAGTTATGGGTATTGAAGGTAGCGTATTTAGGTTATGCTTATCGCCACTCTATACTGCGATATTTCTGTTTGCCCTTTTGCAAAAGGAGTTTTGTTATGATGCTTCGTTTCTTTGCGTTTATTGTTATAAGCTTAGCGATAATGCCAGCTATGGCAGCGACAACAACATCACAAGCGCTGGCACATAAACAAGCCGGCACGCCCGTAACAGCAGATAACTGGATGATATCAGCCGCTAATCCTCTGGCTGTTGAGGCAGGCGCTCACATCTTGCGCAATGGTGGCACAGCAGCCGATGCGATGGTTGCCGTCCAGTCTGTTCTTGGGCTTGTTGAGCCGCAAAGCTCTGGGCTTGGGGGCGGGGCATTTCTTGTCTGGTATGACGGCAAGACTGGCTCAATAACGACGCTTGATGGCCGCGAGACAGCCCCGATGGCTGTAACACCGCAGCTATTTCAGGATAAGACAGGAGCACCGCTAAAATTCTTCGATGCTGTTGTTGGCGGATTATCTGTTGGCACGCCCGGCACGCCCGCCCTTCTGCAAGCAGCGCATGAGCGATGGGGGCGTAGCCCTTGGTCATCACTATTTGACGATGCTATTAGCCTTGCCTCAGACGGGTTTGATGTATCTGCGCGCCTTGCAAGCCTCATCGCTGGCGATAAGGACCGTCTTGCACGATATCAACCGACAGCTGACTATTTTCTGCCCAGTGGCATCCCGTTGCAAGCAGGTGACAGACTGAAAAACCCAGCTTATGCCAAAACACTTCACACACTGGCAATGACAGGGGTGTCAAGCTTCTATCGCGGGGCAATCGCTGCGGATATCGTTGATACCGCGCGTTCGCCAGACACAAACCCCGGCTTGCTATCGGCTCAGGATCTTAGCATTTATCGTATTAAGGAACGGCCTGCTATCTGCACATCTTATCGGGGTTATGATGTCTGCGGCATGGGCCCGCCCTCATCAGGAGGGCTGACTGTTGGCCAGATACTCGGCCTGCTGGAGCCATTTGATCTTGCCGCATTAGGGCCGCAATCAGCCGATGCATGGCGGCTTATCGGCGATGCATCACGCTTAGCCTTTGCCGATAGAGGCCGTTATATGGCGGATAGCGATTATGTGCCTGTGCCAACACGCGGACTTTTGGATTCTGACTATCTTGCTGAACGCTCGGCCCTGTTAGACGGCAGCATGGCCCTGAACGACGTTGACCCCGGCAACCCGCCCTTTGATACAGCCCTTAACTGGTCAGATGATGAGAGCAACGCGTTGCCCTCAACATCTCATATTTCAATCATTGACCCGTTTGGCAATGCGCTATCGATGACGACAACAATCGAAAACGCGTTTGGCTCGCGGCTGATGACACAAAGCGGCTTCCTGCTGAATAACGAGCTGACTGACTTCTCATTTAGATCACACCGCAATGGCATACCGATTGCCAACCGTGTTGAGCCGGGCAAACGTCCCCGCTCCTCTATGGCGCCCACTATTGTGCTAAAAGATGGCTCAGTCATGCTGGTTGCCGGCTCGCCAGGCGGCAGCCGCATTATCGGCTATGTTGCAAAAACAATTATCGGCGTCCTTGATTGGGGATTAGATGCACAGCAATCGGTTGACTTACCCCACCTTGTTAATCGCTTTGGCGTCTATGATTTAGAGGCAGGCACCAGCGCTTCAGATCTTTCAGCTTCGCTTACTGCATTAGGCTATAAGGTAAAAGTAAGGGGGCTTAATTCTGGGCTTCATATTATTGTAAAACAAGACGGCACATATTTTGGCGGCGCAGATAATAGGCGCGAGGGCATCGCTCTTGGCGAGTAGGCTTGCTGGACCCGGCCATATGACACGTTAACCTCAGCCACGCCAAGAAGCAGCATCACTATTTGCACTTAATTCACACCTGCCTGCTGTTTCAGTTTGACAAGACCTTGCGAACAGGGCAACAACCCAGCCTTATGCTTAACATTCACAACATATCTTTCCGCATCGATGGCAAACCTCTGTTTGAAGGGGCATCTGCGTCTATCCCTACTGGTCACAAGGTCGGGATTGTCGGCCGTAATGGCACAGGCAAAACTTCTCTTTTCAAATTAATCAAAGGAGAGTGGCAGCTTGATGGCGGCAAGATAGAGGTGCCAGCCCATTTCCGTATTGGCGGGGTTGAACAAGAGGCGCCAGCAAGTGATTTGTCGCTGGTAGAAACGGTCTTGCTCGCTGATGAAGAGCGCACTGCCCTGCTGGCAGAAGCAGACACCGCAACCGAGCCAGAGCGTATTGCTGATATCTATCAGCGGCTGGCTGATATCGAATCCCATTCTGCTGAGGCACGCGCCTCAACTATTCTCTCAGGCCTTGGGTTTGATGCAGAAGCACAGAGCCGCCCCTGTCATGAATTTTCAGGCGGCTGGCGGATGCGCGTTGCCTTAGGCGCTGTTCTGTTCTCACAGCCTGATTTGCTATTGCTGGATGAGCCAACAAACTATCTTGATCTTGAAGGCGCTGTCTGGCTTGAACAGTTTTTGGCAAAATACCGTAATACCTCGCTCATCATATCGCATGATAAGGAACTGCTGAACCGGTCTGTTACCGGCATCTTGCATCTGCGCGACCAGCAACTGGCCTATTATACCGGTAGTTACGACCAGTTTGATGCAGAACGGCGCGCAAAGCTTGAACAGCAACTCTCAATGAAGCGCAAGCAGGATAACCAGCGCGCCCATATTCAGAGTTTTGTGGATAGATTCAGAGCCAAGGCATCAAAAGCCCGGCAAGCCCAGTCACGCCTAAAACAGCTTGAAAAAATGCAGCCTATTGCAGCACTTTCCGAAAATGCTGTACCAGAATTTCATTTCCCAACTCCAACTGAATTAAGACCACCCCTTATCACGATAGATAAAGGACAGGTTGGCTATGATGGCAAAGCTATTCTCTCACGGCTTGATTTGCGGCTTGACAGTGATGATCGCATTGCCCTGCTAGGGGCCAATGGCGAGGGCAAATCAACACTCTCCAAACTGCTTGCTGATAGACTGCCTTTAATGGAAGGCGCGCAATTTAAATCCGGGAAATTAAGGGTCGGGTTTTTTGCCCAGCACCAGCTAGATGAACTGGATGAAGAGGAAAGCGCCTTCACTCATCTGATGCGGCTACGCCCGGATGAATCAGAAAGTAAAGTCCGCGCCCGTCTTGGCGGTGCAGGATTCGGCGCTGACATTGTTGATATGCCGGCAAAACGGCTTTCTGGCGGACAGAAAGCACGGCTGTTAATGCTGATAGCCACAATGGATGCGCCGCATATTCTCATTCTTGATGAGCCAACAAACCACCTTGATATTGAAAGCCGTGAGGCGCTTGTCATGGCGTTAAATGAATATTCAGGCGCGGTCATCCTTGTCAGCCATGATACCCACCTTGTGGAGACAGTTGCCGACCGGCTATGGCTTGTCAAAGATGGCAGGGTAACTGATTTTGATGATGATATGGATGCCTATAAAAAACTCATCCTTTCCAACCGGAACAAAAAAGGTGAGCGCAAGAAAGATAAGGGACAGAAGAAAACAGCCCCGCAACCTGAACAGGATAATGCGGCTGCCCCTCCTAAAAAGGTCAATCTTGTGCATGTTCAGAAATCAGCACAGAAGCTAGAATTAGAGCTGAAAAAAGCCGGCTTACAAAAAGACCAGATCGAAGCGATTATGGCCGAGCCTGATTTTTATGCCAAAAGTACAGGCGAGCAGATTGCCGAAAAAACCAACGCTCTTGCTGATATTACCAAAACCATCCAGCAGATCGAAGAAGAATGGCTCTCGCTACAGACCCTGATAGAAGCCAACTCCTAGCCT
>DGJU01000039.1:0-8928 GCA_002387605.1 Alphaproteobacteria bacterium UBA4588
CAGCTCCTGATCCGAAAAGCCAGAATAGGCTTTTCCCACTGGCACAAGCTCCATCCCGTCCTCACCCTCACGCCATGCGCCAAACGTATAATCAGAATAATAGGATGACCGTTTTCCATGTCCTCTCTGGGCATAAAGCACAACAAGGTCTGCTGTGAGAGGGTCCCGTTTCCATTTAAACCATTCACCCTTAATACGCCCTGCCCGATAAAGGCTATCGTTGCGTTTTAGCATCATCCCCTCAATCAGCCCGCCAGACCGGCACTGCTCACGCATCCCGTCAAGCTGCTGATGGGTCAAGACTGATAAAGCAGGCGATAGATCACAAAATGGATGGTCGATATCAGGCAAGCGTTGTTCAAGCTGGCGACGGCGCATATGGAGCGGCTGCTCGCGCATATCGTGAGTGCCATCAAATAGCATATCATAAATGCGCAAGAAGACAGGTGTTTCCACCTGAAGCTTTGCAGACGCAGTCTTCCTGTTTAAGCGTTGCTGAAGCATATTAAAGCTTGCAAGATTATCCGGGGCGCCCGCAAGAAGCTCACCATCAAGCACGCCCTGCCATGTCATGCTGCGCGTAAGATCAGGAAACGCTGCTGAAATATCATCGCCGGTTCGTGAGAAGAGGCGCACCCCGTCATCAGCCGAAGCAAGCAGAACGCGCGCGCCATCCCATTTCCATTCAATCTGCCAGTCATCAAGCTGTAAGCTGCTAATCTCATCTTCCAGCGGATGCGCTAGCATAAGAGGCCTGAAAACAGCACGACCTTCTGATTGAGGCCGCGGGGCCACGCCCTCTAGCCAGCCAAATAATTCATCATAGGGTGGGCTAAGAAGCGGCCAGATTTCTTCGATTTCAGCAACATCAACCTTATAGGCAGCGCTGAGAGCAAGCCGCACCATTCTAGCTGACACACCAACGCGCATCCCTCCCGTTGCAAGCTTCAAAAGCGCCCACCGCTCGGATGTTGTCATAATATCCATCCAGCCTGACAATAACGTTACAGCATCGCCCCGCTTTGTTGCCATCAGCCCCTCAACAATATCGGCTAACGGCGGGATATCGGTATTAGCCTGTTCTGTCTGCGGCCATAACAGCGCAACTGTTTCTGCTAAATCACCCACAAAATCATAGGAAAGGGCAAATAGGTCCGGGTCTGTTACTTGGGTTGCAAGCTCGCGCACGACACCGGCTTTTACATGTGGAAATGATAAATCACCAGTGAGCGCTGCCAGTCCCCAACCCCTATCTAAAACAGGGGTCTGTTTAAACCAACTCACCAGATGGGCCTGTTTTACAGACCGTCTGGGTGAGAAAATCAAAGCTTCGAGAAGGGTTGAAAAGGCTCTCATGCCTCGCCCTCCTCATAGCCGATAACAGATAAGGCGCGGGCCTGATAGCCGCGCATCTGGCAGGCTTTAATAAGGGCGTCTTCACGGCCATGAGTGACCCACACCTCACCTGGATTAATCTGCTCAATTGTCATCAGCAAATCATCCCAGTCAGCATGGTCTGACAGGATAAGCGGAAATTCAACGCCGCGCTGCTTGGCGCGCTGGCGCACCTGCATCCAGCCAGAGGCAAATACAATCAGCGGGTCATGCAGGCGCTGCGCCCATTTTGCCCCAATGGCAGACGGCGGTGCGATTACAATCTGTCCCTTCAACTCTGCTTGCGGGGCGCCGGCCTTACCAGCCGTAGCTGGCAATAATGACCCAAGCGGAACGCCATAGTCTTCATATAAATTACATAATTTCTGCAATGCACCATGGATATAAATCGGCGCGTTATAGCCAGCCTCCCGCAGCAATGCGATAACCCGCTGCGCCTTACCAAGCGCATAAGCGCCGATTACAATCGTGCGGTCAGGAAAGAGATATTTTGTTGCCAATAGCCGTTTTAATTCGACTGCCGGATCGGGGTGACGGAACACCGGCAGACCAAAGGTTGCTTCGGTGATAAACACATCGCACGGCACCGGCATAAAGGGCTGACAGGTTGGGTCGGGTTTTCGCTTGTAATCCCCTGCCGCAATCACTCTTTGGCCCTGATAATCAAGGATAATTTGGGCGCTTCCAAGCACATGCCCGGCTGATTGCAGCGTCACCTTAACCGGCCCAAGCATCATAGAGGATCCATAGCACAGGGCTGTCGTAGTCTGCGCGAACGTCTCACCATAGCGCACTGCCATAATCGCAAGTGTTTCTGGTGTTGCAATAACATGGTTGTGCCCAGCGCGCGCATGGTCAGCATGACCATGGGTGATAATCGCTGTCGTGCAGGGGCGAACAGGGTCGATATAGCAATCGGCTGGGCTAACATGAATACCGGCTGCATCCGTGCCAACCCACGTAATATGTGAACGCTCCCTCATCGCCTAACGATATTCGCTATTTCTGTGTTGCGAATAATTTTGCAAATTCCTCAGCAGACAGATTTTTCAAATCCTCTCGCCATTCAGCCCCTACTTGCATGCCTTTTACAACGGCCGGCCGGCTGCCTAACATCTCGCGCCATGCTTTTACATGTGGATAGGCGTCAATATCAACGCGTTGCCGCTGATAGGTGCGTGTCCATGGCAGAATAGCAATATCGGCAATTGAATAATCATCTCCGCCAACAAACGGGCTTAGTGCAAGCCGGCGGTCAAGAACGCCATAGAGCCGGTTTGACTCATTCGAATAGCGGTCCATCGCATAATCAATTTTTTCAGGGGCATAATAGTTGAAATGATGCGCCTGCCCTAGCATCGGACCAAACCCGCCCATTTGCCACATCAGCCATTCCTTCACCGCAATCTGACTGCGGATATCATCTGGCATCAACATGCCTGTCTTCTCAGCAAGGTATAAAAGAATAGCGCCCGATTCAAATACGCTGACAGGGGCGCCATCAGGGCCGTCATGATCAATGATTGCCGGCATCCGGTTATTTGGCGAAAACGCTAGAAATTCCGGCGCGAACTGGTCGCCAGCACCGATATTGATAGGTTTTACCTCATAGGCCAGCCCCATCTCTTCGAGAGCAATGGAGATTTTATGACCATTTGGTGTTGGCCAGTAATAAAGTTCAATCATATGATAAATTCCTTAACTAAGAGCTGTTAGCATGCCGCCACTGCTCTATATGATAGATTAGTGCGCCGCCCCCCTTTAAGTGGCCCCCACTGCCCTAAATGACAAGGCCAAATTAGTTTCATGCTTCTACCTTCTTCTCTCTTGCCTGAACAATTCTCCGGCTGGTTTGCACAAAAAAACTGGGTAATATACCCACATCAGCTTGAAATGATTGATTTTTGGCAACAGGGGCGCTCAACCTTATTAATAGCACCAACAGGCGCAGGCAAAACATTATCTGGGTTTCTGCCCAGCTTAATTGATAGCAATGGCGCAAAAAGGGATGGCATTCACACTCTTTATATATCGCCACTCAAGGCGCTCGCTGTTGATATTGCACGCAATCTAGAAGCGCCCATCGCTGAGATGGGGCTTAATATTACAATAGACACACGGACAGGCGATACACCGCAATCACGCAGAGCCCGGATCAGGTCTCATCCGCCGCATATTCTTCTGACCACACCAGAATCGCTTGAATTAATGTTAAGCTGGCCAGATGCAGCTGCCTTATTTGGAACCGTAAAAACCATCATTATTGATGAAATCCATACCGTGCTTGGCAGCAAGCGCGGCGATTTACTATCGCTCTCACTAGCAACATTGCGAACACTTGCCCCTGCCAGCCAGTCAATAGGATTATCGGCTACCATCGCCGACCCGCAACAGCTCACCCCGCTGCTATCCGCCCTGCCCGATGAGGTTGTCATCTTTGCCCCGCCGCTCGAAAAAGTGATTGAGCTGAGCGTTATGACAACAGATGATGACAGCTTGCCGTGGGCTGGTCATAGCGCCCTTTATGCAATGCCGCGAATTTACGATTTACTGCGGCAGCATAAAACAACATTGGTGTTTGTGAATACCCGCGCGCAGGCAGAAATGGTGTTTCAGGCACTATGGCACCTGAATGACGATCATCTTAAAATAGGCATTCACCATGGCTCGCTGGATGTACAGCAACGGCGCCGCGTAGAGGCTATGATGGCAACGGGCGCACTTGATGCTGTAGTTGCGACATCATCGCTTGATCTCGGCATTGACTGGGCAGATATCGACCTTGTTATTCAAGTGGGGGCACCAAAGGGTGTGGCACGGCTTATTCAGCGCGTGGGCCGGGCTGGACACAGGCTTGACGCACCATCACGAGCGGTCCTTGTACCGGCAAACCGGTTTGAAATGCTCGAAGGCCTTGCTGCGCGCATTGCAGTGGAGGAACGGGCGCTTGACCGGTTTGATCTACATGAGGGCGCGCTTGATATTCTGGCGCAGCATCTGGTCGGACGGGCTGTTGCAGGGCCGTTTGATGCTGACCAGCTTTATGCCCAGATATGCACCGCCGCCGCATACCGAACACTACGCCGCGAGACATTTGACAAGGTGCTAGAGTTTAGTGCGACAGGCGGTTATGCGCTTGACCATTACAGCCAGTTCCACCGGATAGTCAGAGGCATTGACGGGCTATGGCGCCTGACATCCAAACAGGTTGCAACACGATGGCGAATGAATATTGGCGCAATTGTTGAAACGGCAACGCTGAAGGTCAGGATAAAGGGTGGCCCTGTTCTTGGCGAAGTTGAAGAATATTTCGTCCAAAATCTGAGTGCCGGCGACAGCTTTATGTTTGGCGGCCGCATTCTTGAATTTATTGGCATCCGGGCTTTGGTTGTCGAGGCGCGCTCTACGGCATCGTCCGATCCCAAAATTCCGGCCTATGCAGGCGGGCGCCTGCCATTATCGCCTAACCTTGCAGAATCGGTGCGGGCTATTTTGAATGATGATGAAATGCTGGCTCATTTGCCGACCTCTGTTCGCTCATGGCTCGCATTACAGAAATCACGTTCAGCACTTCCCGGACAGGATAAACTGCTTGTTGAGACATTTAAGCGCGGCGCTAAATTCTATCTTGTTGCATATTGCTTTGCCGGACGGAATGCGCATCAAACGCTTGGTATGCTGCTGACAAGGCGGATGGAGCGGGAGGGGTTAAAGCCGCTTGGATTTGTCGCAACTGACTATGCCATTGCTATCTGGTCGCTCACCAAAGTTAGCCAGCCCGAAACCTTGCTCAGCCCAGATATTCTTGGTGATGACCTTGAAGAATGGATGGCCGAAACATCGCTGATGAAGCGCAGTTTCAGGCAAGTCGCAACCATCGCCGGACTGATAGATAAACGGATACCGGGTATGGATAAGACGGGTCGTCAGGTCACTGTGAATTCAGATTTGATTTATGATGTATTGCGCCAGCACCAGCCAGACCATTTGCTATTGCAGGCAACACGCGCAGATGCGGCACGCGGCATGACAGATATCAAGCGTCTATCGGACCTGTTGACCCGCTTTGATAAAAATATTCTGCATAAGGACCTGCCGCGTATCTCGCCTCTTTCGGTACCGCTTCTGCTAGAGGTTGGCCGCGAATCTGTTACCTCATCAGCTGTTGGTGATATGCTGGCGGATCTTGAACAAACTCTGCTAGAAGAAGCCATGATTGACGTTACCTCATGACAGCGCGCCCACATGCCTCCGCCGTAACATTTTGCGGCACTGATCTATTGCTTTATGGGGCTGGGTATTTGTACCTGCCAGACCACAAGATGCTTGTGGTCTCAGACTTACATCTTGAAAAGGGTGCTGCTCAGTCATCTGGTCTTCCCCTGCCTGCTTATGATACTGACGATACAGTGCGCCGGCTTGAAAGTGCTTGTGCGCGCTTATCTCCGAAAACCTGCCTATTTCTTGGTGATAGCTTTCATAATGAGGCAACAGCCTTCAGATTGCCGGAACGGATTCAGGATAAATTATCAGCCCTTGCAACCCAGCGTCAGTTCATCTGGGTCACCGGAAACCATGATCCGAACATCCCTGCGTTTCTGCCTGGTGAAAGCTGTAATAGCTATATCAGTGACGGGCTGGTTTTCTGCCATGAGATGACCCAGCAGGATAAAATCATCGCCGAAAACTCTTCTGATGATACAGGATCGGCTTACGGCTATATTTTTGGCCATTTTCACCCAAAAGCACGAATGCGCCTTCCAGCAAAAAATGTTACAGGTCGGTGTTTCATTCATGATAATAGGGCGCTTATCATGCCGGCCTTTGGCGCTTTTACGGGCGGCTTAAATATTCTTGATCCAGCGATACAGTCATTGCTGAATAAGCCCCAGACCGTTCATTTTTGTTATGAAGAACAGATATATTCCTATCCGGTGAGCCAGAAGCACTTTATGACAGGCTAGGAACAGATAAAAGATGCATCTAGCTTGCTCAAGCTATCGTAAAATAGAGTAGAATTAACGTTATGTGAGTATCCGATGTGATGCACAGTTTTTCAGGGACGAGTTTATGAAATTAGCAGTTATCGGTTCAGGCATTTCAGGTCTTAGTGCGGCATGGCTTGCCCATCGCGACCCATCGGGCGATTTTGATGTCAGATTATTTGAAAAAGATAGCCGTATTGGGGGCCATGCTCATACCGTAACAGCAGAATTTGGTACTGAGTCTATCGCAGTTGATTCGGGCTTTATTGTTTATAATGAGCTGAATTATCCGAATCTTGTGAATATGTTCGATGTTCTGAATGTTGAGACGATTGCGTCTGATATGTCTTTTGGTGTGTCACTTCGCGGCGGTGAGCTTGAATATGAAGGCTCGCTTGGCGGCCTATTTGCCCAAAAGAAAAATCTGCTAAATCCACGCTTCTGGTCGATGCTAAAAGGCTTGGTTAAATTCTATAGAACAGCCGTTCATGAACAGCATAACGGCCCAGCGGACGAAACGTTAGGTGCCTTTATTGACAGGTGTAACCTGCCGGCAGCCTTTGTTGAAGACCATTTATTGCCAATGGGCGCCGCTATCTGGTCTTGCCCGTCCGATACGATGCGCAATTATCCGGTTCGGGCCTTTATCCAGTTTATGGAAAATCACCGACTGCTTGATTTCACTGGCCGGCCTCTCTGGCGTACGGTAAAGGGCGGCTCGCGATCTTATGTTAACATCCTGAAAAAAGCGCTCGGGGAGCGTATTTCAACAGGCGTTACAATTACCGGCATACGGCGCGAGGCAGGCGGCGTTATTCTGTCTATTGATGGTGAAGGTGATGTCTGGTTTGACAGGGTCATTATGGCAGCACATGCCGATGAAAGCCTTGCCCTCATCTCAGATGCCCACCGCGATGAGACTAATATTCTATCCGGATTTACCTTCCAGCCAAATCATGTGGTGCTGCATTCCGATACAGCTCTGATGCCTCAGGCCCAAAAAGCATGGGCTGCGTGGAATTATGAAACATTATCAAGCGGTGAGAGTGCTGATGTCTGTGTGACATACTGGATGAATAAGCTTCAGGCGATTGATAATGACTATCCTCTTTTTGTGACGCTGAATCCTGTGCGTATGCCAGATAAGGCGCTTGTGCACCAGACCTTCTCCTATGACCATCCTGTCTTTGATACTGCTGCTATTGCCGCCCAGCAAAGGCTTCCTGAAATTCAAGGGCGCGATAACATATATTGGTGCGGGGCATGGACGGCAAACGGGTTCCATGAGGACGGGCTGAAATCAGCCGTTGCGGTGATGAAAACGCTTGGCGTAACAATACCATGGGCAAGTGAAACAGACGGCTACCCGAAGCATGGTGCTGGTGCCATTCAGCAGATAAAAGCAGGATGATAAGTATGCAGCCGTCATCACAAGATGCTTGTCAGCTACTTTTCTCAACCATTATTCATGTCAGGTATCAACAATCTGCGAGCAAGGACAGCCCTGCCCGCCCCGCTCATACACTGAGCCGTAAAGGCCTTTCTGTGGTTCTTGACCTTGACAGGCTTACTGATGCCGATAAGCAATCTAGCCTTTTTTCGATCAATAAATTTAATCTTCTCTCTTTTAATGAACGCGATTATGGGCCAAACCATTCATCACAAAAACGTCAGAAACTCTCCCAAAAAATCCCGCTTGCGGACTATGTAAGAGATGTTGCAAGCAGCTATATGGACAGCCGCATTATTCATCAAATTCAGCTCATTACCTTTCCACGCATTTTGGGATTGTCCTTCAATCCGATTAGTGTTTATCGTTGTCTCACTAATCGGGGTGAAGACTGTTTTATCATGTATGAAGTTCATAATACCTTTGGTGATGCGCATAGCTATATTGCTGTTGGGGCTGGTACAGGCGCGCGCCAACTCCATCTCAGTGATAAATCTCTTCATGTCTCGCCGTTTTTCACAGTGAAAGGCCAGTATCAGCTTCTTCTGCGCCAATCGGGCGAACAAATTTCTCTCATTGTGAGATATCTGGATGATAAGGTGCCGCTCTTATGTGCTACCATGCGTGGTCATCTTATGCCACTTACCACAAGCTCTGTTCTGCGCTCACTCCTGCGCGGTGGACATTTCCCGTTACGGCCGCTTTTATCCATTCATATCGAAGCCCTCAAATTATGGGGCAAACGGTTTCCGTTTTTTGGTCGGCCACAGCCGCCTGAAACTGCCTTTACGACCGCAGCGCCTTTGTCTGCGAAAAAACAGTCTTTTAATAGTAAGTCCTAGCTAAGGTTACCTTTTTATATGTTCTCCTCTCTTCTTCTTCCCATGCGCAGGCGTCTGTTTCTATCAATCGCCAGCAGACTGGAATATGGCTCAGTTGATATCACCCTTGCAGATGGCACAACCCATTCCTACGCAGGACCGCATAAGGGGCCACATGCTGATGTAAGCTTCCTGACGGACCGCGCGCTTACATGGGTCATCAAAGATGGCAAAATGGGGTTTTGTGAAGCCTATATGGCAGGCGAGGTTACCAGTA
>DGJU01000039.1:9121-16872 GCA_002387605.1 Alphaproteobacteria bacterium UBA4588
AATTTCTATTCATCATGGCTGGATGAAAGCATGACCTATTCATCGGCTGTGTTTGCAAATGATGATATGGACCTTGCTGCTGCTCAAGAACTGAAATACGAAAAACTTGCTCAGCTTGCTGATATTCAGCCCGGTGACAGGGTGCTTGAAATTGGTTGTGGCTGGGGTGGATTTGCTGAATATGCGGCACGCACCCATGATGCGCATGTTACCGGCATTACGATTTCACGCGCACAATTTGATTACGCAACAAAGCGGCTAAAAGACGCTAACCTCGCTGATAAGACAGATATTCAGCTGAAAGATTATCGTGATATTGATCAAAAATTTGATAAAATCGTGTCTATCGAGATGTTTGAAGCTGTTGGCGAGACCTACTGGCCTTCTTATTTTTCAACCGTATCAAACTGTCTGCGCCCCGGCGGCAAGGCAGCCTTGCAGGTGATTACGATTGCCGATGAGATGTTTCATATCTACAAGGCCCAGCCTGATTTCATTCAACGTTATATTTTCCCCGGCGGCATGCTTCCCTCAATGACAGCTCTTGCGCCCCCTCTTCAGCAAGCAGGCTTGAAGCTTGTGAGTGAAACAGGCTATGCCCAAGATTATGCCCGCACCTTAGCCGTCTGGAAGGAACAGTTTCATAATGCCTGGCCCGACCTTGCTAAAACATGCCGGTTTGATGAACGTTTCAAGCTCATGTGGGAGCTTTATCTATCCTATTGTGAGGGCGGTTTTAAAGCTGGCAATATCGATGTGAAACAAATGCTGATAACCCATAATTAAAAAGAGTTTCCACCTGCCGGAATTGCTGTCATCCAGCTTGTCCATGCTCTCGTATTGGGTATAGATAATTAAGCTGATAGGCAGAAGCATATGGCACCGGACGGCATCCTTAACGGGCAATCACATATTAGCAACGAATTTGATCCTTCCGTCTTTTTTGCCGGAAATCTGAGAGCAACCGGGATGTTTATCGACCGGTTTGGCGTTGTGAAACGCCGTTTTACGATGTCTGCTACCGGAATAACTGAGGCATCTGGCATTTCGCTTCATGAAACATTTAACTATGATGATGGCGATGTTGAAGACCGTATTTGGCATATCTCAAGACGTAGCGATAATCGTTTTGAAGGGCGGACAGACGATCTAGCGAGCGATTGCATCGGCACAGTGCGCGGCCCTCTTTTCAGCTGGTCATACCATTTCTACCTGAAAATGTTTGGCCGCCGTGTAAAAGTTCATTTTGATGACGTAATGGTGCGGCTGACCCCAGATACTGTGTTAAACCGTGCGCGGGTGACAAAATGGGGTTTCTTGCTTGGCGACGTTCATCTCACATTTCAGCGGCTTCCAGATACGCTAAAATAGCGGTAAGCCTGCTACACTTCAAACAGACGCATTAATTTGCCGATAAGCCAGCCAGCTACCGGCAGGCGTGATAGCAACTGCGAGGCACTATCCCAATGATCGATATGGCATGAAAGCATGCCATCATCTGCAAAAGTAACTTCACTCATGCCAACAATATCGATGCTGAAATCGGGTTTCTTCTTCAGATATCCCGTCATCCGCCATTTGATATAGCCAGCCCTGTCTGATGCGCTGATATCTTCGATATGAAAGCGCGGCTCTAACATCACCTCAAACATATGCTCGAACACTGCGATGAACCGGCCTGAGCCTTTGATGACATTGAACGGATCGGTAAAGACGACATCCGGGCTTAGCATCCTGCCCAGCTCATCAAGCTTGTCAGGTGTCAATGCGCCAAACAAGTCAGCATAACTGGTTGTCAGCGTTAGAATCCTAGCCCGTTTCATGTCAGCCCCTTATGTTAGATGACCGGTTTTATGGGCCACCAGCTTCAGATATGTTTTCAGCGGCAATAATCTAAGCAGTTTCATTTTTGCAACAAAACCTCGTGGTACCGCAATCTCGAACCTGTCACTCTTTAACTGAGCAAAAATATCGCGCGCTGCAACCTCTGCTGTAATGATATCCGGCATCTCAAAATCATTCACTGCGGTTGCTTCTGTCTCAATAAATCCCGGATTAATGATTTGCACCTTTATATTATGAGGGTTCAAATCAAAATAGAGACATTCTGCTAAATTCTGCACCGCAGCCTTTGTTGGCCCATACGCTGCTGAGCGCGGCAACCCGCGATAACCAGCCGTTGATCCCATCACCGCAATATGGCCTGACCCACGCTCAACCATCGCCGGAATCACGGATTCCAGACAATAAACAATACCAGAATAATTCACACTCATATGAGCATCAAACACATCACTATCGATATGGGTTGCATCAACGGGCTGATAAATACCGGCATTTAATATTGCACAATCAACCGGGCCATGCACCTTGATTGCCCGGGCGATTGCTGCGGCGACTTGCTTTTTATCTGTGATATCAGCTGTTTCGGGATGGATATGTGGGTATTCGTCATGCAGCGATGCCAGCCGGTCAGACCGGCGGGCAATGGCTGTCACATTCAGATGGTTATCAGCGGCATGGCGCGCAATAGCCTCTCCTATGCCGGAGCTTGCGCCCGTAATAAGCAGATGTTGTGTCACCGTGCTCTCTGCGGCGCTTGCACAGAAGCGCGCCCGCCATCAACAGCAAGCACAGAACCGGTTATCCAGCCCCCTAATTTGTTATCCAGCAACACCTCGGCAAGTGCCGAGAAATCATCAGACACGCCTAGCCTGCCAAGCGGATGCATCTGGGCAATGCCTTTTGCCATAGCCTCATTACCAAGAATAGGCTGTGACATTTTAGAATAGCTGAGTGAGGGGGCAATGACATTCACCCTCACGTCTGGTGCATATTCAGCTGCAAGCGAGCGAGCAAGGCCCTCAACACCAGCTTTTGCCGCCCCAATAGCGGCATGCGCTGTAAAGCCTTGTGATGCCGCAACAGAGCTAAACATCACAATAGACCCTTTGGCTGCTTTTAACGCAGGGTGCGCTGCCTGAATAGCAAGGGCTGCTGCTGTAACATTCACATAATAGGTGTCGGCAAAATCAGCGGCGCTCAGGCGGGCCATAGGTTTCAACAGGATTGAGCCAATAGCCCAGATAAGACCATCTAGCTGACCATCTTCACTCGCCTCAGCAACAGCCTGCGCTAGACTATCCACATCATGAATATCACATACCGTAGCGCTACATGAGAGCCGAGAGGCTAGCTGAGAAAGTTCAGCTTCATTACGACCTGCTAGATGTATGCTTTTTCCTGCGCTAGTGAGGCGTTCTGCTACTGCGAGGCCAATGCCGCCTGTCGCGCCAAAAATCAGCGTCTTTGCCATGTGTCTATCCTGTCCTGAATGAGGGTCTATTGTTAAAAAAAGGAATTCTCTTGCCTATAAGATACGTTATCCAGATAAGGCTAGATCAAATCATAACTATCTTATTTAAGCAGCTAACGGCGTGACGGCGTTAGCGTACAGCGCAGTTTTTCACAGTCAGAGAGACATACCCCTGCAATTCTGAGCTATCCAGCTCTACCAGAAGCAACCAGTCCTCAGCCGGAAGGACGGTGCGCATCGGCAATGTACCAGTGGCAACCTTTTGCGAGCCAAGATAGACAAATCGGACAGAAATAGGACGGTTCGGGTCAAACCATGGATCATTTTTAGAACCCTGTGCTTGAGGCTTGCCCTCAATATGAAGACCCAGACCACCATCAAACAAAGTAACATTTGATTCAACACCACTATAAAGTTCTGTTGCCACAGCAACAGATGCTGTTTCAATAACACGGCAATTAACTGGTTTTCCGATACTTTGAAGAGACTGATAAATCTGCTCCATTTTTGTGCCGCGCGCTATCTGACCTTTTACCAGCCGGGTAAGTTTGGAGCTTTGCGGATCAGACGTCAGATTCTGGGCAAGCTTTTCAGCCTGCATTTCTCTTAGCTTATGTTTCAGGCGCTCATTATCACTATAAAGCGTCTGAACTTTCTGGGTGCTTTCAAACAAAGCAAGGTCGGCATCAGCTTGAAGCCGGCGCTGCTCAAGCGAGCCCCATTGCCAGCCAAGCCAAAGCGTAAGAGCAAGAACCGATAAACGGGTAATCCAAGACATATAGCCCTGCACTTCCTGCCGCCGATATTTTTCGCGTGTTTCGAAAAAATCCACTTCTGTTCGTCCCAAAATTTCATGATGCCAAGGCTCTGTGAGTGTGCATACCGTTTTTGTTGTCGCCCGCCAAGCCCTTGCTGTAATAAATGCTAACCTGTTTTTACATCACAAAGATAGAAAAGCCGATTTGTTCCTGTTATCATTGTGAGATTATTTTTCGTATTTCTGAGTCACAAGGGTGTTCTTAGCTACTATGCCTGCATCATCCCATTCTTCGGCGCGCGCATGGCAGCGCATGTTGTCAGGACGACGGCTTGATATTCTGAGCCCCAGCCCGCTTGATATCGAAATAGATGATATCGCGCATGGCCTTGCACGGGTTGCGCGCTGGAATGGTCAGACATCTGGGAAATATGGGTTTTCAGTGGCGCAGCATTCTGTTCTGGTTGAACAAATATTATCGCTTAATGCACCGCAGCTAGCGCAGAAATGGTACCTTGCCTGCCTGCTACATGATGCACCAGAATATGTCATCGGCGATATGATCACTCCATTTAAAGCGGCAATTGGAACGCCCTATAAAAAAATCGAATCACTCCTTCAAGAAGCTGTGCATATTCGCTTTGGCCTACCGGCTGAATTGCCAATCGGCATTGCTCAGTCCATCAAGCGTGCAGATAGGATGGCCGCTTATCTTGAAGCCACAGAGCTTGCTGGTTTTTCCGACACAGACGCCGGTAAATTATTTCCAAAACCGCGCGGCACACCAAAAGGAATTGACTTAACCCCGCTCTCACCAGAAAAAGCCACACGCAGTTTTTTGCGGCGTTTTGATGTACTTTTTGGCCGAAATGGACCGGCACGATAACAGAAGCACACAGCAATAACGATTTTTGCTTGCCGCATCCAAGACGCTTTGTGTACAACAACGATGCGTTTCACATACCTTTGGGGGCATGGTGAAATTGGTAAACACAACAGACTTAAAATCTGTCGGCTTAATAGGCCTTCCCGGTTCAAGTCCGGGTGTCCCCACCACCGTCTTTTCACATACACTAGCATTACGCCCTAATACTGATAATATAAGAGGGTCTGATGATATAATAAAGATTCACGTGGCATCTTTTATATGGCGGGGAAATGGCGGGAAGCATGAGCGAGCTATCACAACTGATCAATTTGGACCTATATCCGCTGGGCGATGCGCACTGGCGCGCCAGAACAAAAGACCAGCTTGCACAGCATGGCTGTGTTGCCCTCACTGATTTTCTGCGCCCTGATGCGCTATCAGCACTGCAAGTCGAAGCACAAAGCGGCATGCAGCAAGCCTATTTCAATCCGCAACACCATAATGTCTATTTAACAGCGCCAGATGACAACTATGCTGAGGCTCATATTCGGAACAGACATGTCCTTTCAACAAAAGGATGCATCACAGATGACCAGATAAGTGAGCAATCAGTGCTGAAAGTGCTCTATCATTCGCCAGAATTCAAAGCCGCTTTGAGTGATATTCTTCACGAAGATGAGCTATATCCTTATGCTGATTCTCTTTCTTCGGTAAATATTCATTATGCACGGACAGGTGAGGAACTTGGCTGGCATTTTGATAACTCATCATTTGCTGTCACCTTGATGATTTCACCGGCAACAGCTGGTGGTGCCTTTGAATTTGTGCGTGATGTCCGCAACGCCGAAACAGGTGATATGGCCTTTGATGCGGTTGATGATATTGTGTCTGGCAAAATAACGCCGTCTCATATCAGCCTGCCGGCAGGCGCCCTGCTACTGTTTAGGGGCCGCAATTCACTACATCGTGTAACGCCCGTGAGTGATGATAGCGTGCGCCAGCTGGCCGTTCTAGCCTATAATCAGGAGCCAGGCATTGCCTTGTCCGAAACAGCACAAAAGACTTTTTATGGCCGTGTAGGTTATGGCCGTATTAACGCGCCGCAATAAGCATTATTAGCGTTAAATTACTGAATTTCTGCGCCATATCCAAGAGCACGGACGCGTTCGGCAAGCGCATCAGAGGCGCGTTGGACATCATCCTTTTCCAGCCCTGTTAACACAACAGCCGTGCCAAACTGTCCAGGCTTAAACCACGGATAGGAGCCAACTGTCACCGGCGCAAATTCTGCACTCACCGCTTCCATGATATCAGCGATAGTGCCCTCACCTATCGCACATTGCACGGTGATACGGGTGGGCTGTGTGCCGCCGGTAAGAGACGGCGCAAGTCCTTCGAACATAGCCTGCATGATAGAAGGGACACCTGCCATCACATGAACATTCTTAATAATATAACCCGGCGCCGCGCTCACAGGATTATCAATAAGCGCCGCTCCATCGGGAATATCTGCCATCTTCTGACGGGCGCCAACAAATTCAATATCGGTTCCCTCATAATGGTCAACCAGAAGCTTGAAGGCTTCGGGATGCTGAATCACAGGCACATCAAAAGCCGCAGCCACTGAAACTGTTGTAATATCATCATGGGTTGGCCCAATACCGCCTGAGGTAAAGACATAATCATAGCGTGCTGACAGGCTTCGCACATGGTCAATGATTTCCTGCGTCTCATCCGAGATAACGCGCGCCTGCTTTAGGGAAATACCCAGTTCGGTTAGCTTTTCAGCAATCCAGCCAATATTTTTATCTTTGGTGCGGCCAGAAAGAATTTCATCCCCAATAACGAGAATTGCAGCGGTTGGATTTGCCATGTACTTACCCTATACTTAAAACACTCTTTATGGGATGTAGGGCAAAAACACCCATGCATCAATATATGTTCGGTTATTTACCTGTGGGCAATGTAAAAAAGGATTGTAACCCCAATGCGCAGTGAATCCGTTATTCTTCATGACAAAGTAGCCTTTTCCGCCATGGCGCGTGCAGGCGCACTAGCAGCTGATGTTCTGGACATGATCACAAATCATGTAACAGCCGGCGTCACCACAGAAGAACTTGACCGCATTTGCCATGATTATATCACGGCTGCAGGCGCTATTCCTGCCCCGCTCAATTATAAGGGTTTCCCGAAATCAACCTGTATTTCACTGAACCATGTTGTCTGCCACGGTATTCCGGGCCCGCGAAAACTTGTTGATGGTGATGTTCTGAATATTGACGTCACTGTAATATTGGATGGCTGGTATGGTGATACATCCAGAATGTACTGGGTGGGTGAACCTTCTATCAAAGCACAGAACCTGACCCGGGTTACCTATGAGTGCCTGATGCGGGCTATTGATATCGTGCGCCCCGGAGCAACGTTGGGTGATATTGGCTTTGCCATTCAGTCATATGCACATGAACACCGATTTTCAGTGGTCAGAGATTTTACCGGACATGGATTGGGACAAGTCTTTCATACCAGCCCGACTGTCTTGCATTTTGGCGCCCCTGGTAGCGGTATGCTACTCGAAGAGGGCATGATTTTCACCATCGAGCCAATGATTAATGCTGGCCAGTATGCCACAAAAATTCTTGGGGATGGCTGGACAGCGGTTACCAGAGATAAGAGCCTCTCGGCCCAGTTTGAGCATTCTATTGGCGTTACAGCAGACGGGGCAGAGATTTTTACCCTGTCATCCAAAGGGCTTCATCAGCCGCCTTATCAGCTCTAACACTCGGTTAAGTATTTATTAAGACAGACAG
>DGJU01000039.1:16890-36252 GCA_002387605.1 Alphaproteobacteria bacterium UBA4588
CAAAAATACCTGCAAAAACAGATGACACCCAAGCAGGGCATAGAGACCGGATGCGCGCCAAGCTATTGGAGCGTGGCAGCGAATCATTAAGTGAGCAAGAACTGCTCGAAATGCTGTTGTTTTTGAATTATCGGCGTCAGGATGTAAAACCAATCGTCAAATCGCTGTTTAAGCATTTTGGCTCTCTTGGTGCTATTTGTGATGCCTCGCCGACAGAACTTGCCCGCATTCCCAATCTTGGCACCGGCGGCATTGCGCTTCTACTTTTGATAAAAGGATTATTCTACCGGCTTGATCAAGAGCAGGTAACAGATAGAAGCGTTCTGTCTAACTGGCAAGCTGTTCAGAATTTCTGCATTAGACGCCTTGGCTATTCCGCGATTGAGAAATTCATGATTCTCTATCTTGATGCCCAGAATGGTGTGATAGCTGATGAAATTATCTCTATTGGCACGGTCAACCGGACAGCCGTCTTTCCGCGTGAAGTTGTCAAAAAGGCGTTAGAGCATCAAGCCGCATCGTTAATCATTGTTCATAACCATCCCTCATCAAGCACCAGACCGAGTGATGCTGATATTATGCTGACACGTCGGATAAGAGATGCGCTGGCTCTTGTCGATATCGCGTTACATGATCATCTGATTGTCACGTCAAACAATGTAAGCAGTATGAAGGCTCTTAACCTCCTCTAACAGAGAGACCAAGCGCGGTTTTATTTTTTCGGGCGGCGCTGTGATTCTGCTTTGAATTTCTTCACCCCCTCAGATAGCTCATCAGAGGCAGATTGAGTGAGCTTGCCAGCTTTGCGGCTGGCTTTCATTAGGGCTGGCCGTGCTTTTTCCACTGCCTGATCGGCAAGTTTTGAGGCCTGCCGCCGAACCTCAGGGTTGCGCGCAGCATAGCGGATAGCTGAAAAAAGAAGTCGTCGTAAGATCATCTCACTCTCTTCATGGTCAACAGACTAAAATAAAGCGCCTTTACTACCGAAAAATGAGCGAAAACTTCGCCACTTTCCTGCCACAACTATAGCTTTTCGAAACGGAAAATGATAGCTTAAGCTTCTCTTTGTACATAAGGAAATACTGCATCATGATTCCGCGATATGCGCGTGCTGAAATGGTTGACATTTGGGCGCCTCAGACAAAATTCCAAATCTGGTTTGAAATTGAAGCCCATGCGTGTGACGCACAGGCAAAGCTTGGCGTAATTCCTGAAACAGCGGCAAAAACTGTTTGGGAAAAAGGCCAATTTGATATTGAGCGTATTGATGAAATCGAACGCGAAACAAAGCATGATGTCATCGCGTTCCTGACTAACCTTGCTGAATATGTTGGTGATGATGCGCGGTTTGTCCATCAAGGCATGACATCCTCTGATGTTCTTGACACAACTTTGGCGGTTCAGCTTGCACGCGCATCAGACCTGCTGATGACAGGCCTTGATAGGCTTTGTGCAGCGCTGGCCTCGCAAGCGCAGACTTATAAATATACGCCGACCATTGGGCGCTCGCACGGCATTCATGCAGAGCCAACAACCTTTGGGCTGAAACTTGCAACCTTCTATGCAGAATTTGACCGTGCCCGTACCCGCCTTACAGCAGCGCGCGCCGAAATTGCAACCTGCGCTATTTCAGGGGCGGTTGGCACATTTGCGCATATCGACCCGTTTGTTGAGGAACATGTTGCAGCTCAGATGGGGCTTACTGTTGAGCCTGTTTCAACACAAGTCATTCCGCGCGACAGGCACGCAATGTTCTTTGCCGTGCTAGGTGTTATTGCAAGCTCTGTTGAACGGCTATCAACTGAAATACGCCATCTTCAGCGCACTGAAGTCCGCGAAGTTGAAGAATATTTTTCTGCTGGCCAGAAGGGGTCATCAGCAATGCCGCATAAACGTAATCCTGTGCTAACTGAAAACCTGACAGGCCTTGCTCGCATGGTAAGGGCAGCTGTCACGCCGGCACTGGAAAATGTTGCGCTCTGGCATGAACGTGATATCTCACATAGCTCAGTTGAAAGAATGATTGGCCCTGATGCAACAGTCACGCTTGATTTTGCGCTTAACAGGCTGGCCTCTGTGATGGAAAAGCTGCTGGTCTATCCAAAGACGATGCAAGCTAACCTTGATCAGCTTGGCGGACTTGTTCATTCACAACAAGTCCTTCTGGCACTTACGCAAAAAGGCGTAAGCCGGGAAGAATCCTATGTATTGGTGCAACGCAATGCCATGAAAGTCTGGGAAGAAGGCGCTCAATATCTTGACCTTTTGAAGGCTGATAGTGATATCGCCCCTCACCTAAACCATGATGAGCTTGATGCCTTGTTTGATCTTGACCAGCATTTTCAACAAGTGGACACTATTTTCAGCCGCGTTTTTGCTGCTTCCTCCCACGCATAAGGACAAGGACAGACATCATGACAGCAGACAGAGAAAAGCTGTATGAGGGCAAGGCTAAAATTCTTTATAAAGGGCCTGACGCCGGCACACTCATTCAATATTTCAAAGATGATGCAACAGCCTTTAACGCCCAAAAGAAAGCTGTTCTGGACGGTAAAGGCGCACTGAATAATCTGATTAGTGCGCATCTATTTCCAGCCCTTGGCGCGCTTGGTATTCCGCACCATTTCATTGAGCGGATTTCAGACCGTGAACAGCTTATCAAACAGGTTCAAATTGTTCCCGTCGAAGTGATTATCCGCAATGTTGCTGCTGGGTCTATCTGCAGCCGGCTTGGCCTGACAGAGGGCGCGCCACTGCCAAAGACGCTGATAGAATTCTGCTTGAAGGATGATGCACTTGGCGATCCTGTTATCGCAGCAGAGCATATTGATGTACTTGGCCTTGCGACGCCGTTTGAGATGGATGAAATCGTTGAAATGAGCCTGCGTATTAATGACTTTCTGTCAGGTCTCTTCATGGCTATTGGGGTCAAGCTGATAGATTTCAAGCTAGAATTTGGCAGGCTTGAAACTGAAGATGGCGTTCAGATTGTACTGGCAGACGAAATCAGCCCTGATAATTGCCGGCTCTGGGACAGCGATACTGACGAGAAAATGGATAAGGACAGGTTTCGGCGCGATCTTGGCGGGCTGGTTGAGGCTTATTCAGAAATTGCCCGCCGCCTTGGGCTCAGCCTCTCTTAATTTTCACCTCACTTTAAAAACGGATTTTTAACATGCAGGTAACAATCAATATCTCCCTTAAAGAAGGGGTTCTCGACCCGGAAGGGCGCGCGGTTGAAACATCACTTCAATCGCTTGGCTTCCATGAAGCAAGTAATGTGCGTATCGGCAAGCAAATAACCCTGTCCATTGACGCAGAGGATGCTGCCCGCGCTCAACAACGTGCTGCACGGATGTGTGAAAGCTTGCTGACCAACACAGTCATCGAAGATTATAGTATCGAGGTTATAGAAGACGAATGAGAGCGGCAATTATCATCTTCCCGGGCTCCAACTGCGATCGTGATATGATGGTCGCTCTTGAGCGTATCACCGGACGCAGGCCAGCTCTTATCTGGCACAAAGAAACCTCTATCGATCCTGTTGATATGATGATCCTGCCAGGGGGCTTTTCCTTTGGCGATTACTTGCGATGCGGTGCACTGGCTGCCCGCTCTCCTGCGATTGAGGCTGTCATAGACCATGCAAGCCGCGGCGGCGCTGTCTTGGGTGTCTGCAATGGGTTTCAGATTTTACTCGAGACAGGGCTCCTGCCCGGCACGTTAGTGCGGAACGCTGATTTGAAATTTGTCTGCCGCGAGACAAGTCTGGCAGTGCAAAAAACAACTGCATCTCTGTTTACCGACGGGCTGCAAGATGGTCAGGTGCTAACCATACCGGTTGCCCATAATGAGGGTAATTACTTTGCCCCTGAAGACCAGCTTGCAATGCTGGAAGATAATGGTCAGATTGCGCTGCGTTATACTGAAGGAAGCCATCCGGGGCCCGCAAATCCAAACGGGGCTGCCCATGATATTGCCGGTATTATCTCAGAGAATGGACGGGTCATGGGCATGATGCCACATCCAGAACGTGCCATAGGTGATGGGCATCATTCAGCAGATGGCCGCATATTCTTGCAAGCCGCACTTGAAGGGGTCGCACAATGAGTGAACAGACATCTCACCCTAGCGTGCCTGAAATGGGCTTTGCAGATGCCCAATCAATGGGACTATCAGCTGAGGAATGGCAGCTTATTCTGAAACGGCTTGAGCGCACGCCAAACCAGTGTGAGCTTGGTATTTTTTCAGCGATGTGGTCAGAACATTGCTCCTATAAATCATCGCGGCGGTGGCTAAAAACACTCCCGACCGAGGGGCCACAGGTTATTCAAGGACCGGGTGAGAATGCCGGCGTTGTAGATATTGGCGACGGCCTTGCAACTGTTTTCAAAATTGAAAGTCATAATCACCCCTCCTTTATCGAGCCCTATCAAGGCGCTGCGACTGGTGTTGGCGGTATTTTGCGTGATGTCTTTACCATGGGCGCACGCCCTGTTGCCTTGCTGAACGCGCTTCGTTTCGGCGCGCCGGAGAATGACAAGACTAAGCATCTTGTTTCAGGTGTTGTTGCTGGTATTGGCGGTTATGGTAATTGTATTGGTATTCCAACGGTTGGCGGTGAAGTGAATTTCCACGCCTCCTATAATGGCAATATTCTTGTTAATGCGATGGCCGTAGGGCTTGCCCATAGTGACCGTATTTTCTATTCGGCAGCCACAGGGGCTGGTAATCCGGTTATTTATGTTGGTGCAAAGACCGGCAGAGACGGCATTCATGGCGCTACCATGGCCTCAACCGAATTTTCAGATGAAACAGAATCAAAACGCCCAACCGTTCAGGTTGGCGATCCCTTTACCGGCAAATTGCTTATGGAAGCCTGCCTTGAATTGATGGCAGCAGATGCGGTGCTGTCTATTCAGGATATGGGCGCAGCGGGCCTGACATCATCATCGGTTGAGATGGCCTCTAAGGGCGGCCTTGGCATGGAAATCGACCTTGACCTTGTGCCGGTGCGCGAAGATGGCATGTCGGCCTATGAAATCATGCTGTCGGAAAGTCAGGAACGGATGTTGATGGTGATTGACCCATCGCAGGCTGAAATAGCCAGAGCCATTTTTGATAAATGGGATCTGGATTTCATGCCAATAGGACGGGTAACAGAAACAGACCGGCTGGTGCTACTAAAAGACGGCGGTGTTGCCTGTGATATTCCGCTTGCGCCACTTGTTGATGATGCACCGGAATATGACCGTCCTTATCAGGCAGATGACACGCAACCACAGCTAACAACAGCCGAACTGGCAACAGACAGTTCGGTGAGTAATGTCCTCAAATCACTTATTGCAACAAGTGATATTGCATCGCGCCGCTGGGTGTATGAGCAATATGACAGCCATGTAATGGCAGACACAATGGCAGGCCCTGGCGGCGATGCTGCCCTGATAAGGGTTCATGGCACAACAAAGGGACTCGCAATGAGCACTGATTGTACGCCGCGCTATGTTGAAGCTGACCCGTTTGAAGGCGGCAAGCAGGCAGTTGCCGAATCCTATCGTAATCTTTGTGCAACAGGGGCAAAGCCGCTGGCAGTGACAAATAATCTGAATTTTGGGAATCCTGAAAAACAGAACATCATGGCTCAAATAGTTGGGTCTGTTAACGGCATGGGTGAAGCCTGCCGCGGGCTAGATACACCTGTCGTATCGGGCAATGTGTCCTTGTATAATGAAACAGATGGGGTGGCTATACAGCCCTGCCCTGTAATTGGCATGGTCGGGGTCATTGATGATGTCTCACAGGCCGTAGGCATTGGGGTAACCCAAGCAGGAACTAGCTTGTTCATTGTTGGTCAGGAAACCAGCAGCGATGATGGCTGGCTTGGCTGTTCACTTTATGCCCGCAGCATTGCCGGACGCGATGGCGGAGCGCCGCCACCTGTAACGATTGCTGAAGAAGCCCGTAACGGCACCTTTATTCGCGAACAGATTGCGCTGCAGCATATTTCTGCATGTCATGACATTAGCGATGGCGGGCTTGTTGTTGCTGTTGCAGAAATGGTGATGGCGGGCACGAAGGGCGCAACGATACAAATGCCGGAAACAGCAACATTACATGGCTGGGCCTTTGGTGAAGATCAGGGGCGCTATATTGTGGCAGTGCAAAATCCAGATGGATTTAGCCTTGCGGCAACCGCAGCCTCTGTGCCTGTAGCATTACTTGGAACGGTAACTGATGGTGCGGAATTGAAATGTGGGAATGAAGCCCCCATATCAGTATCAGACCTTCGCACGGTCAATGAAGCTTTTCTGCCAGACTTGATGAGATAAGCCAGACTTAATCTGTTAGGACTGTCGGTAAATAAAGGAGAGTAAAATGGCAATGCAGGCCCATGAAATAGAAGACCTAATCCGCGCTGTCTTTCCAGATGCGCAGATTAAAATAGAAGATCTTCGCGGTGATGGAGACCATTACTCCTGCCTTGTTGAAACAGCATCCTTTGCTGGCAAGACACGCGTCCAACAGCATAAGATGGTGTATGACGCTCTTGGTGGCCGGATGGGAAATGAGCTACATGCCCTTGCCCTTCAGACACGGATCCCTCAATAGCCTTTCGGGTTACGTCCCATTATTTTTGTGAATAAGACAGGAACAGACCAATGCTTGATACTCAGACAAAAGAACGAATTCAGACTGAAATCGCCGGAACAGACGTTGTGCTCTTTATGAAAGGTACTCCAGTATTTCCGCAATGTGGCTTTTCTGCCGCAGTCGTAGGTGTTCTTAGCCATCTTGGGATTAAATTCCGCGGTGTTAACGTGCTTGAAGATGAAAGCATCCGCAATGGCATTAAACATTTCTCAGACTGGCCAACCATCCCGCAGCTCTATGTCAAAGGTGAGTTTATTGGCGGGTGTGACATTATTCGTGAGATGTATGAAACAGGCGAACTTATGGAAATGATGAATACGCACGGGATTGATGTAAAGCCACAGCCCGTTAACGAGCCGTCCTAATATAAGAAGAGCGGCTAAATATCATCACGGCCAAAGGCGCGCTCTTCTGTCACCATGCCGATACGCGTCTGAAACCAGCTGTAAAAGTCTTGCCTGCCAAGACTTTGTGCATGCTGATGCTCTGTATTCTGGCGCCACGCCTCGATAGAGTCGCGGTCCCGCCAGTATGAAATGGTAATCCCGAGACCACCATCCTCGCGTACCGACTCCACCCCCAAAAACCCGGGCTGTTGATGTGCGAGCTCGATCATCCGCTCTGACATAACAGCATAATGACTTTGCTCGCTGTCTGTGCGCTGACTGCTGAAAATCACCATATAATATTCTTTTGGCCATCCGCTCGGCATGTTTGCTCCCTTTTATTGTCTCTTCTAAGACGTTTTATTGGCAGGGTATCTGTCTAGTAGGCGCAAGCTTCTCTGTTGGGTAACAAAACCTAGCGTAAATCCTATACTGGCGTCTGTGAAAAAAACCACAAAAAAAGGCGCCATATGTGACGCCTTTTTTAACATTCGTAACTCGTGTAACAAGCGCGCTACCTGCGCCCGCTATTAACGAGAATAATATTCGACAACCAGATTTGGTTCCATCTGAACAGGGTATGGCACTTCATCAAGTGATGGTGCCCGCACAAACTTTGCTTTGCACTGGTCATGATCAGCTTCGATATATTCAGGAACATCGCGCTCAACAGACACAATCGCTTCCATAACAGCCGGAATCTGACGTGATTTTTCGCGCAGCTGAATTTCATCACCTGCCTTCACCATCACTGAACCAATGTTACAGCGCTTGCCATTCAGCATGACATGGCCATGATTAACAAGCTGGCGCGCTGCAAACACAGTCGGCGCGAGCTTTGAGCGATACAAAAATGCATCTAGACGTGATTCAAGAATGCCGATCAAATTCTGGCCTGTATCACCCTGACGCCGAGAGGCTTCAGTGTAGTATTTCTTAAAAGCTTTTTCGCCGATATTACCGTAATAGCCTTTAAGCTTCTGCTTGGCCATCAACTGAATACCGAAGTCAGTTGGCTTCTTGCGGCGCTGACCGTGCTGGCCAGGCGCATAGGAGCGTGTATTGAGAGGAGATTTGCTGCGACCCCAAAGATTAACGCCGAGGCGTCTGTCAATCTTGTGCTTGGAGGCATGGCGTTTATGTTCAGCCTTAGGTGCCATTGGATTTTTTCCTATTTATTGTCCCGGTAGGGCGTTATGCCGGGACATATGACCTTATGACATATGTCCACGTTCCCAGAAGTGAGGCGGAAATATACGAAAATGGGCAGATTTGTCAAGCAGAAGAACTATCGAACATAGTGCTTTTTCTTATCCGAGCCCTTTTCCCTGCTCAAAAAGGGTCAGAATACCATGAAGCGTATTCAATTCCTGTTCAGTTGGCGTGCCGCGGGTAAAATAGGTACGTAAATTACGCTTCACAACAGGCGCCATTTCAGGTGAGCCGAAAAACTGCCGATTATCCAATATTGTCTCAAGACGGGTAAAGAAAAAATCACGCGCCGCCCCTGTAGCAGGGATTATTGCGGTATCTGCTGGCATCTTAGGGTGCGCAGTTTTACGCCGTCCAGCCTCTTTTGTTATAGGCCCTTCTGTTATAACTTGGCGTGCTGCGCTATTTTGCAGTGCTGCGACCCGCCACTCCCATGCCATAAGAAAGACAGCTTGGGCAAGATTAAGCGAGGTTGCCTCAGGGTTGAGGTCTGCCTGAACAATCACATCTGCCAGCGCAAGCTCATCATTATCAAGCCCCGACCGCTCTGCGCCAAACAGTAAACCGGCGTAACTGCCAGCATCCTTAACTTCTTCGTGATGGCGAACCAGCAAGGGGGCTGCAGTTCGGGGGTCTGATACAGGCTTTGCCATATCACGAGGCCGCGCAGATGTTGCCACAAGAAAGGTTACATCATGCAACGCATCACCAAGCGTTTTATACACTTCTGCTGATTCTATAATATCTTTACCTGCTGCTGCCATTGGCAGAGCCGCTGGATTAGGCCAGCCATCACGCGGCGCAACCAGACGCAAGTCAGTCAGACCACAATTTTTCATCGCACGCGCCGCAGCGCCAATATTTTCACCCAGTTGCGGACGGGCAAGAATAACAACCGGCGGCGTTAACCCAGACATCAAACAAGAGCCTTACTGCTCATCAGCTTCCAGTTCATCCCGTCAGCCAGCGCAATCACAGATGCATCAATGATATTTGTTGAAAGTCCAACGGTACGCCAACGCTGACCATCTTTATCTGCAAACTCAATCAGGACACGGGTTACAGCACCGGTGCCGCTTGTCTCACTATCCTGCGGCAGGATACGCACCTTATAATCTATCAGCTCAACACCAGCGAGATTTTCATAGGCTTTTACCAAGGCCTTCCGGACAGCCCTGTCAACAGCGTTCACAGGGCCGTTTCCAACCGCTACTTCGTGATGGGTTATCCCTGCGACAATAACCGTTGCTGTTGCTTCTGATTCAACAACAATATCACCATTGGCATTATAGCGACGCTCATTCATCACGCGAAAACGTTCAATTTCAAAATAGACAGGTACTGCTTCTAGCTTTCGGCGGGCCAGTAACTCAAAACTTGCTTCGGCACTATCAAAGGCCCAGCCCATAAATTCCTTTTCCTTTATCTCTCTGATGAGAGCATCAAGGCGGCTATCTTTAGGGTCAATTTCAATACCGACTTCTTTAAACCGCGCCAGAATATTTGATTTTCCTGTTTGGTCCGAAATCAGATAGTTACGCTCGTTGCCAACAGTCTCTGGCGGAATATGCTCATAGGTACGAGGGTCTTTCTGGGCGGCAGAGGCATGCAACCCCCCCTTATGTGCAAAAGCAGCAGCCCCAACATAGGGCGCGTGGTCATTGGGGGCACGGTTTAACCTGTCATCCAGCATCCGCGATAAGGCGGTCAGCCGGACAAGCTTTTCTGCTGGAATGCCGGTCGTAAAACCCATCTTTACCATGAGCGTGGGAATAAGCGTGATTAAGTCAGCATTACCGCACCTCTCGCCAAGGCCATTTAGCGTGCCCTGAACTTGGCGGGCGCCTGCCTTGATAGCAGCCAATGTATTAGCAACAGCTAGACCTGAATCATTATGGCAGTGAATACCTAAATCTGCTGCCGGCAGAAATGCCTTGGTTGCAGCAACGATATCATACACCTCATCTGGCAGAGCGCCGCCATTTGTATCGCACAGAATAATCCATTCTGCACCACCCTCAAACGCCGCTTTCACACAAGATAGGGCATAATCAGGATTGGCTTTATAGCCATCAAAATAATGTTCACAATCGAACATCGACTGAAACCCGCGCGCCTTTGCCAGCGCAACACTGTCACGGATCATCAGCAGATTTTCATCAAGCTCAATACCAAGAGCTGTCGTGACATGAAAATCCCAGCTCTTACCAACAAGGCAGGTTGCATCAGCGTGCGAATCTAAAATTGCGTTTAAGCCCGGATCATTCTCAGCAGACCTGCCGCCGCGGCGTGTCATCCCGAACGCAACAAGCTTGGCATTTTTGAGCTGATTTCCTGAGCCAAAAAAAGCGTCATCTGTTGGGTTTGCACCGGGCCAGCCGCCTTCAATGAAATCAAGCCCAAACTCGTCGAGAGCCTGTGCAATATAACGTTTATCTTCGGCCGTAAAATCAACGCCGCGTGTCTGTCCGCCATCGCGGAGAGTTGTATCAAAAAGCCAGAGTCTTTCGCCGGTCATCATCGCTACTCTTGGTTAAAAAAATCTGTCGTACCTGTCATGTAAGGTACAAATCCATCGCTTTTGTATCTGATTTGGACAGCAGGTGCAAACCAGACCAGTTAGACCGCACAAGGCGCGGCAGATAAATTACTGCCTAACCTTTTTCCCACCTTGTGCCATCAGGACCGTCAAGCAGGCGGATATTGCGCGCCTCAAGCAGGTCGCGTATTTCATCGGCTCTGGCAAAATCTTTGGTTGCACGGGCCTGTTCACGCTCTTTTACAAGCTGTGATATCTCATCGGACTCATCTTGCGATGCGCCAAACCAGTTTTCATCCTGAAGTAAGCCAAGCAGGGCCGCAGATGATTTCAGAAGCGCGGCTGCTTGTGTATCGCCCTGCTGTGCAGCTGCAGCAAGTTTATGAAGGCGGGCAAGGGCGAGCGGTGTATTCATATCATCGCCAAGGGCTGCAAGGAATTCATCATCCGGCGCGATGTGGGTGTCATGAACATCTGCAATAATACGGTATAATTTATCAAGATTACGCTGGGCCTGCTCACCCTGCGCTAGGGAAAAATCAAGCGGCGCGCGATAATGGGCTGCTAGTAAGGCATAGCGCACGACCTCACCGCGATGCGTGCGCAAGGCATCCTGAACAGTGGTGAAATTGCCAAGCGACTTGGACATTTTCTCACCTTCAACAGTAACATACCCATTATGCACCCAATAACGGGCCATCGCATCCGTGCCATGGGCGCAACAGGATTGCGCTATTTCATTTTCATGATGGGGAAAAATAAGATCAAGACCGCCTGCATGGATATCAAATACCTCGCCTAGATAGCGCGCTGACATCGCTGAGCATTCAATATGCCACCCTGGCCTGCCATACCCCCATGGACTATCCCAGCCGGGCTGTGCCTCTCCTGACGGCTTCCAGAGCACAAAATCTGCCGCATCCCGCTTATAAGGAGCAACCTCAACACGGGCACCAGCAATCATTTCATCCATTGACCGCGCTGATAGCCCGCCATAGGCCGGCATTGCCGCCACACTGAACAGCACATGACCGTCTGCTTCATAGGCAAAACCGCCTGCTATCAGTGTTTTAATCATTGCTACCATCTCATCAATATGATGCGTGGCGCGCGGCTCAATATCAGGCGCCACTACCATTAGCGCATCAGTATCGTGATGAAATTGTTCTATTGTTTCATCGCATAATGTTTCAATAGATATGCCGCGTTCTGTTGCCCGCTGATTAATCTTATCATCGACATCAGTGATATTACGCACATAGGTGACCTGTGGGTAGTGATATCGCAACAACCGCACCAACACATCAAACACCACAAGGGGCCGTGCATTACCAACATGGATTAAATCATAGACTGTTGGCCCGCAGGCATAAATCTGAACATGGCTTTCATCAAGCGGAGTGAATATTTCTTTCGAACGGCTGAGTGTATTATAAAGAGATAAAACCATTACATCCTGCGCTTACGCTTGGTTGCCAGCAAGGCGCGCCAGCACGCGATCCCGGCCGATATAAGGCAGAAGTGCCGCCATGTCAGGGCCGGCAGATTCGCCCGTTATGGCCTGCCGTAATGGCATGAAGAGCGCGCGGCCCTTCTTGCCTGTCTGGGCGCTAATGGCTTTGGTCAGCACGCCCCAGCTTTCAGCGTTAATCTCACCGTCAGGCAATAGCTCAATCGCAGCAGCCATTACCTCTGCATCTTCTTTTAAGGGCGTTACAGGCTGGGTGCAGATATTCCACCATTTCCCGGCTTCGCCAACAGATGAGATATTGCCGCGCACCACCGCCCAGAACCCTTCATCAATATCGCCTAATCCAGCCGCATCAAGACGCTCTTTGGCAGCGGCATAATCAAATGTCTGCAGAATACGGGCATTTATCTGGGATAATTCATCTGGCGAGAAACGGGCTGTTGACCGGCCGAATTTGCTAATCTGAAAGCTTGCAATAATGTCATCCAAAGAACCAAAGGCAGCGATAGGGTCAGATGTACCTATTTTTGCCAGCAAACTGCAAAGTGCTAGAGGTTCAAACCCCTCATCGCGGAGCTGTTCTATCGAAAGACTTCCCAATCGCTTTGAAAGCCCCTCGCCGTCAGCGCCTGACAGGAGTGCAAGATGCCCCATTTGCGGCGCTGTAGCACCAAGGGCTTCAAAAAGCTGTATTTGTGCAGCTGAGTTTGTCACATGATCCTCACCACGCAGAACAGTTGTAATACCATGGTCGATATCATCAACAACTGAGGCAAGGGTATAGATAACCCTGCCATCTTCGCGCAGGAGAACGGGATCAGACAAGCTTGACATATGATAACTAGCAGGCCCCCGAACAAGGTCAGTCCAAGCGACTTCGACATCCTGCAAGCGAAACCGGTAATGCGGGCGCCGGCCTTCTGCTTCATAAGCCGCAATTTGTTCTGCGGTAAGCGATAGAGAAGACCTGTCATAAACCGGAGGACGGCCCGCCATAAGCTGTGATTTACGCTTTAGCCCAAGTTCATCCTGTGTTTCGTAGCATGGATAGGCGCGCCCCGATGCAACCAGTGTCTGCAATGCTTGCGTGTAGCGCTCAAGGCGGGAGGACTGCCTATCTTCGCAATCCCATGCGAGGCCAAGCCAGCTAAGGTCAGCCCGGATAGCGCGTTCAAACGCCGCTGTTGACCGCTCATCATCTGTATCATCTATGCGCAGCATAAATTGCCCGCCAGCAGCCCGTGCATAAAGAAAATTCACCAGAGCTGTGCGTACATTACCCACATGGAGCTTTCCAGTGGGGCTTGGCGCAAAGCGTACTTTTACGTTTGTCATAAAAAATTAATCCTGCAAATGAGGCTTGAAGCCAGATGTAAGTGGCAGACGCCTGTCACGCCCAAAGGCACGCGGGGTAACTTTAGGTCCGGGGGCTGCTTGAAACCGTTTATACTCTGTTCTGAATAGCATTGCACTGACCCGCTCAACTGTTTCACGCTCGTAACCCCGGCTGACAATCGTGTCTGTATCTGCCATCTCTTCGGTCAATGCAATTAAAATGGCATCCAGTATATCATAGGGTGGCAAGCTGTCTGTATCTTGCTGGTCGGGGCGTAACTCAGCAGACGGAGGACGGGTGATAATGCGGCGCGGTATCACCTCACCATCGGGGCCAAGAACACCGCGCGGCAGGGCTGTATTACGCCATTCACACAGTTTGAAAATCTCGGTTTTCCAGACATCCTTAATAGGCGCAAAACCGCCACACATATCACCATATAATGTAGAATAACCAGCAGCATATTCTGATTTATTACCCGTTGCGAGCACCATATTGCCAAACTTATTCGACAAGGCCATCAGGATCATACCGCGCAACCGAGACTGAATATTCTCCTCGGTTACATCCATTTCGGTTCCCTCAAGAGACGCCTCTAGCATGCTATCAAAGGCATCCATACCCGCACGCAACGCAATCGTCTCAAGTGTTAAGCCAAGATTATCGGCAAGCTCTTCTGCATCAGCCAGCGAGATATCAGCGGTGTAATCAGACGGCATCATGACAACACGCACACGCTCCGGCCCGAGCGCATCAACTGCCAGAACCGCAACAATGGCAGAATCAACACCGCCGGATAAACCAAGGATAACCCCAGGAAAGCCATTTTTCTCAACATAGTCTCGCACGCCAAGAGTGAGTGCCCGCCAGACATCTTCTTCTGCAGCAGCCGGCCGGCTTATCTGACCCGTTAGGTGACAGGTACCGCTTTGCGAGCGCACTTCCAAAAGGGATAAGCCTTCAGAAAATGAGGGCATTTGGCTAGCAATCTTGCCCCCCAGATTCAGCGCAAATGAACTACCATCAAAGACCAGCTCATCTTGTCCTCCAACCATATTCACATAAACAAATGGCAGGCCGGTTTCTGTCATTCGTGATACAGCATGCATCATACGCATATCTGTCTTGGCATTTTCAAACGGTGAGGCATTAAGAGACAGGATAATTTCTGCACCTGTTTCACCCAGCATTTCGCACAGGTCCGGAAACCAGATATCTTCACAAACAGCTATACCAAGGCGCATACCACGCAGCAAAACCGGTCCCTGAAGCTGGCCGGGCGTAAAATGGCGTTTATCATCAAATACACCATAATTTGGCAGATTTACCTTATCACGCCGCGCAACAATCTTGCCGCCATCCAGAATAAAGGCTGAATTATAAAGCACATCTTTATCACGGCAGGGCGCACCGACAATAATAGCAGGGCCACCATCTGCTGTCGCTTTTGCTAGCCGGCTAATAGCCGCCTCAATTCTATCCATGAAATCAGCACGCAGCACGAGATCATCTGCCGGATAGCCAGCAAGAAACATCTCAGGGGTGAGAATGATATCAGCGCCTTTAGCTGCTGCACGCTCCCGCATCTGAAGTAATTTCTGGCAGTTTGCCGATACATCCCCAAGATGGGGGTTAAGCTGCGCAAGGGCTACCGACATTGATGAGCTGCCAAATTTTTGTGTCTCAGCAGGTGTCATATAGTACCTGTTTCTTTCTTGTCACGGTGTAAGAATTCGCGTCCGACCTTTACTCTCTTTTCAGCGCCATATTCAATAATATCAGCAGTCACATAGGTTTCAGACCATTTCTGAGGAAGGTAGGAGCCTGTTCCGATAACATCTACAGGGGCTTTGGCTAGCGAGAAGACGCGGCATTTGTCAGGCCCAAACCCGCTTGATGCAACAATTTTAACGCTCGGAAACCCTGCATTATCCAGCGCTTCGCGCATATGCCAGACAGCGGCCGCTGAAACGCCGGTTCCCATCAGATTACGTAATTCTGTTTCTGAGCGGTATCCACGAATAGCATCCGGAACATTCCGCTCCAAAACAGCATAGGATAATTGGGTATCAAGGCCTTGGATAAATCGCCCGCCATGGGTATCAAGCCGGACTGACAATCTGCCCTCTTGGGCTAAATGCGGCATGGCGCGGGCAACCTGCAATGCGTCATCAACTTCACGACCAAAATAATCAACCAGCACAGTAAGCGGTTTATCGGGGAATGTTTCTTGAAACATTTCTGCGGCTCTCAGCGTTGTTCCGGCATACCCGATTAAGGCATGCGGCATCGTCCCCATTCCTGCCTCAGCATCAAAGAAATGAGCAGTGGCATCAGCCGCGCACCCAATAAATCCTTTAGCACCTGTTTTTGCGCGCGCTTTTTGCGAGCCAACAGACGCGCCATAGGCCATCATTTCTGCCATATCAGAGCCAGCGCAATGCCGCGCATCCATCGCAAGAAACGCAACATCTGGTAATTCGATACACATCTGATAGGCGTTATAGGCAGCAACACAAGACGCGCCAAGCCGCTGCAGGAAGATAGTTTCTAAATCAACAAGCTGGCTCATCGCGCCGGTGATGTAGAAAAGCGGCTCACCTGCCCCAACCCATGCGCCTTCTTTGTGCAGCTGTTCGATATTTACCTCTGCACCGCGCGCCGTCATCATGGCAGACAGCCAGTCAGCCGCAAGTTTAGGTGCAAGCGTCACAGGCCGGCGCATAAACACTGCGTAGGTTACGTCACTATCACCATGATACTTCACAATCTCACGGGTGAGATTAAAATAGCTATCGGTAAGTGCTGGCTGAATTTTTGGATCCGGCCCCGTACTGTCAAATCGGCTCATAATACCTCTTTATCAGCTTACTTTGCGTAGACCAGAGCTCATATCGCGTCTCCGTTTCAGCAGATCAGCAATCAGAAAGGCAAGTTCCAAAGACTGCGACGCATTCAAACGCGGATCGCAATGGGTGTGATAACGGTCACCAAGCCGCTCTTCGGTTACTTCAACAACACCGCCAACACATTCTGTTACATTCTGGCCTGTCATTTCAAAATGAACACCGCCGGGATAAGTGCCAACCTCATCATGGGCGTCAAAAAAGCCCTCAACCTCACGCATGATATCATCAACACGGCGCGTCTTATACCCAGAGGATGCCTTGACCGTATTGCCATGCATTGGATCGCAACACCACACAACATGTGCGCCATGCCCCTGAACAGCCTTCAGAAGGGTTGGCAGCTTGGCATGGACATTATCAGCCCCCATTCGCGCAATCAGCGTCAGCCTTCCGGGAATATTATCAGGGTTCAGACGGTCAATAAGCCGCAACAAATCATCTGTTTCCAAAGATGGGCCACATTTCAGCCCAATCGGATTTGAGATACCGCGCATATATTCAACATGTGCGCCATCAAGCTGTCTGGTGCGATCGCCAATCCAGACCATATGCGCCGATGTCGTAAACCAGCCTTGCTCATCTGTGATAGTATCGCGACGGGTTAACGCCTCTTCATAATTTAGCAACAGCGATTCATGTGAGGTATAAAAATCTGTTTCTGCCAAACTCTGGCTTGTTTGGGCAGTCACACCGCAGGCTTCCATGAAGCTCATACATTCATCAATGCGCGATGCAATTTCCTGAAACCGCGTGGCTTGCACCTGATCAGATACATAATCGGTTGTCCAGCCATGGACTTTCTGCAAATCAGCCATACCGCCTTGTGCAAAAGCCCGCAGCAAATTGAGTGTTGAGACAGATTGCTCATAGACACGCAATAGGCGCTCAGGGTCTGGAATGCGCTCGCCCTCAGTAAAGCCAATCGCATTGACCATATCACCGCGATATGACGGCAATTCGATGCCGCCAATGGTTTCAAACGAGCTTGACCGCGGCTTGGCAAACTGCCCGGCAACACGGCCAACTTTCACAATAGGAAGCGAGGCACCAAATGTAAGCACGACAGCCATCTGCAAAAAGACTTTAAAGCTATCACGGATCATATCGGCGGAAAATTCAGCAAAGCTCTCTGCACAGTCTCCGCCCTGAAGCAGGAAGCCTTCGCCCATCGCAACCTTACCAAGCTGACTACGAAGCTTTTGAACTTCGCCAGCAAAAACCAGTGGCGGTTTAGCGGCAAGTGTTGTTTCCACAGCCGCAACAGAAGCGTTATCCGGATAATCTGGTACCTGCAATATCGGGTGATTGCGCCAGCTTTGCGGTGTCCATTTTTGTGTGCTCATACCTGTTTAGGCGCCCTCTTCAGGATTGCCTCTCCTCACCGAATGATGTTCTTATCTTATTTTCTGCTGTCAAAATAACGCTTCATGAAGAAAAAGGAAAGACGCGGCCTTCCACGCGGCAAAATTTATGGTGTTCGCGGCGTCCTCATTGTGACAAATTCTTCTGCAGCAGAGGGGTGAATCCCAACTACAGCATCAAAATCAGCTTTGGTTGCCCCCATTTTCACAGCGATAGCAATACCTTGCATAATTTCAGCGGCATCTGGCCCCATCATATGAACGCCAACAACCTTATCAGTGGCAGATGAGACAACCAATTTCATGTAAGTTTGTTCTTGCCGGCCTGATAGCGTATTTTTCATCGCCCTGAACCGGCTTTCATAGATAGTAAGAGCGCCATACTGTTTTGCTGCGTCGACTTCGGACAGGCCAACAGAGGCTATTGGCGGCTGACTAAAGACAGCTGATGCAATATTTTCATGCGATATACTGCGCGGCGTCCCGCCAAATTCGCTATCCGCAAAAGCATGCCCTTCGCCAATGGCAACAGGGGTCAGATTTACCCTGTCAGTGACATCACCAACAGCAAAGATAGACGGAACTGATGTACAAGACCGGTCATCAACAATCACCGCCCCATTGCCGCTCACACGAACGCCAGCCTCATCAAGACCGAGGCCGGTAATGTTAGGGCGCCGGCCTGTTGCTGCCATGACCTTGTCCGTTAGCAGGCTACTACCATCATCAAATGTTACCTGATACTGACTGCCATGCTCTTCAATCTTAGCAATTATGCGGCCAGAATGCAGGGTTATGCCGCGCCCTTCAAGGGCAGAAGCTATCATCGAGCGGACATCCTCATCAAAACCGCGAAGCGGTAAGTCGCCCCGATAAACCAGATGAACATCGCTGCCAAAACCAGCGAAAATACCGGCAAATTCGAGGGCAATATATCCACTGCCATAAATAACGATATGCTGGGGCCGGCGCGGCAGGTCCAGCGCTTCGTTTGAGGTAATTGCATGCTCTGCCATGCCGGGCACATCAAGAAGTTGAGGCGTGCCGCCAACAGCCAGCAGAATTTTTCCCGCAGTATAAGTCTTATCACCAACGCTTACGTCATGTGGGCCGGTAATACGCCCATATCCTTCGATTAAGTCAGCGCCAGCATTTGCCAGCAGCTTGCGATATATTCCTTCTAGCCGGTCAATCTCGGTATCCTTTGCAGCAATAAGGCTTGCCCAGTCGTGATGAGCCTTACCTATCTGCCAGCCAAACCCAGCCGCATCTTCGATATCACCGCCAATAGATGCGCCATAGACAAGCAGTTTTTTTGGCACACAGCCCCGAATAACACATGTGCCGCCGGGTCTGTCAGCTTCGATAACCGCAACACGGGCACCATGCCCTGCTGCGATACGTCCGGCCCTCACCCCCCCAGACCCTGCGCCAATAACAATAAGATCGTAATCGTAATCTGGGGCAGTCTCTGCTGCGTTCATGATATAGTCCTTT
>DGJU01000025.1:0-28288 GCA_002387605.1 Alphaproteobacteria bacterium UBA4588
CCTAATATGCCAGTATGAGATGCTGCGTTTGCGTGTAAGACAGTTAGGGTTAGATGGTTAGGCGCGTGCCCGGCCAAGGGCATGTAATGTTGCCAGCACAGCGCCTAGCAGAAGCACAGCGCCAAGCTGGTGCAGTGCGCCTGCCCAGACAGGAACGCCAAGCAGCAGGGTTGTGATGCCAAGAGCAAACTGGCAAGCAACCAACCCGGCCATCAGATGCCCGCGCATAGCTGCTTGTGCTGATTTGCGCGCCCGCATCCATAAACCACAAACCGCAAGAACAGCCAGAACCGCTATCCAGCGGTGATGAAACTGAGCTGATGCAGGGTTTTCGAACGCATCTGCCAGACCTTTTTCGCCATATTCCACCGGAACCAGCGTCTCACCCATCAACGGGTACTCATTATAAAGTAAGCCCGCATCCATGCCGGCAACAAAAGCGCCAGCGAGTATTGTGATCGCAACCAGTATCAGTGTCGCTAGCCCATGACCGCGGGGGTGCAGAGCCTTTCCAGCAGACGCCGTAAGCGATGTCCAAACCAGCAGACCGTAGATAAATAACGCCACACTGAGATGGGTTGCCAGCCTATATTGAGACACAGCCGGATTATCCACAAGACCTGAGGTGACCATCCACCAGCCAATTACACCTTGCATGCCGCCTAAGAAAAGGAGGGCGAGCAGGACAGGCTTTAACCCAGCAGGTATCATGCCCCGCACCCAGAAAAATAACAGCGGCAGGCCAAAGGCGAGGCCAAGAAGCCGGCCCCAAACCCGGTGGACATATTCCCAGAAAAAAATCGTTTTGAATCCTGACAGGTCCATATCTATGTTAATTTCACGAAATTCTGGTGATGACTGATACAAGCCAAAAACACGGCTCCATTCTGGCTCGCTCAACGGGGGCAGCAAGCCCATTAATGGCCGCCACTCAACCATCGATAACCCGCTGCCGGTAAGGCGCGTGACGCCGCCAATGACAACCATCATCGCAACAAGCACCGCCATGATGCCGAGCCAGATGGCAACCGGCATAGAAATAGGCAGCGTGGATGAAGAGGGTTCGGCTTTGTGTGTTGAGGGCATCGCTATCACCGTGGCAGATTTGTAGAATGTCTTTTGATGTCTTTGCACAAATATATGACCCAAAGCGAAAAGAAAAAGCCTCTTTCTGCCAACCGAGACATGCTGCCGCACCTTTTTGTGGCGAGGAAGGCACTTCTTTTACATCTTTTTTTCCGCTTCCTTCTTGACAGAACACGCCCTCTTCCCCACCTATGCATCAGGTCGGGCTAGCACTCCCAATATCAGAGTGCCAATAGCCCGTTAACTTAGGGAAAATACAACAGATTTGGAGATGAAGGTTATGAACTTTCGGCCGCTTCACGACCGCGTACTTGTACAGCGCGAAGAATCAGAAGAAAAATCAGCTGGCGGGATTATTATTCCCGATACAGCAAAAGAAAAGCCAATGCAGGGCACAGTAAAAGCAACTGGCGCTGGTGCACGCGATGAGCAGGGCAAACTTGTTCCGCTCGACGTGAAAGAAGGCGATGTGATCCTGTTTGGCAAATGGTCAGGCACTGAGATCAAGCTGGACGGTCAGGATTACTTGATCATGAAGGAATCAGACATCATGGGTATCGTAGGGTAATTCACCTGCGGTCCATTTCGGATAGCGCTAGGGGATAGCCTTCTCTATAGCGTGCAGAATCCTCCTAAAAAAGATAAGAAGGAAAATAAACTATGGCTGCTAAAGACGTAAAATTCGGCTCAGATGCCCGTACCCGCATGATGGAAGGTGTGGATATTCTGGCAAATGCTGTGAAGGTGACGCTCGGCCCCAAAGGTCGTAACGTTGTTCTGGATAAAGCATTCGGTGCACCACGCATCACCAAAGATGGTGTAACAGTGGCAAAAGATATCGAACTTGCTGATAAGTTCCAAAATATGGGCGCTCAGATGGTTCGTGAAGTTGCTTCAAAAGCAAACGACACAGCTGGCGATGGCACAACAACTGCAACCGTTCTGGCGCAAGCAATTGCACAGGAAGGCGCAAAATCAGTTGCTGCTGGCATGAACCCGATGGATCTTAAGCGCGGTATCGACCTTGCTGTTGATTCTGTTGTTGCCTCACTCGAAGGCCTTTCTCAGAAAATCACAACATCAGACGAAGTTGCCCAGGTTGGTACAATTTCATCAAACGGCGAAGTTGAAATTGGCAAGATGATTGCTGAAGCAATGGAACGTGTCGGCAATGAGGGCGTTATCACTGTTGAAGAAGCAAAAAGCCTGAACACTGAGCTTGATGTTGTTGAAGGTATGCAGTTTGACCGTGGTTATCTGTCACCTTACTTCGTAACAGATGCAGAAAAAATGCGGGCAACACTAGAAGACCCATACATTCTTCTGCACGAAAAGAAGCTATCAAACCTGCAAGATATGCTGCCTATCCTTGAGAAGGTTGTACAGTCTGGCCGTCCGCTTCTGATTATTGCTGAAGACATCGAAGGCGAAGCATTAGCAACATTAGTTGTTAACCGTCTGCGTGGTGGTCTGAAGGTCGCTGCTGTAAAGGCACCTGGTTTTGGTGACCGTCGTAAAGCGATGATGGAAGATATTGCTATTCTGACAAACGGTTCAGTGATTTCAGATGAAATCGGCATCAAGCTGGACAGCGTAACATTAGAAATGCTTGGCTCAGCAAAGCGCATCGAAATCACAAAGGAAGAAACTACTATCATTGATGGTACAGGCGCCAAAGAAGAAATCGAAGCACGTTGCAATCAGATTCGCGCACAGGCTGATGAAACATCATCTGACTATGACCGTGAAAAGCTTCAGGAACGTCTTGCTAAGCTTGCAGGCGGTGTTGCTGTTATCCGCGTTGGTGGTGCAACAGAAGTTGAAGTGAAAGAGCGTAAAGATCGCGTTGATGATGCAATGCATGCAACACGCGCAGCTGTTCAGGAAGGTATTGTTCCTGGTGGCGGCGTAGCACTCGTTAAATCAATTGCAGCTCTTGATGGACTGAAAGTTGAGAATGACGATCAGAAAGTCGGCATCAACATTATCCGTCAGGCTTTGCAGGCTCCTGCACGTCAGATTGCGAATAATGCTGGTGTTGAAGGATCTGTTATTGTTGGCAAGTTGCTTGAATTAACAGACAAGACAACTGGCTATAACGCTCAGACTGGTGAGTTCACAGACCTCATCAAAGCTGGTGTTATCGACCCAACAAAAGTTGTTCGCTCAGCGTTGCAGAATGCAGCATCTGTTGCTGGCCTGCTTATCACAACCGAAGCAATGGTTGCTGAAAAGGACGATCCAAAGTCAGCCATGCCTGCTGCCCCTGATATGGGCGGTATGGGCGGCATGGGCGGTATGGGCTTCTAAGACGCTCTGCCCAACGCTACTGAAATATCAAAGGCGGCCGGATATCCCGGTCGCCTTTTTTCATATCCTATTCGCTTTTTAGAAACTTTCGGCTTTCACTGATTACCTCTGAGAGTCCTGCGCGCACCACCTCCACATCTGCTGGAAAGGCTGATGTCAGGCGTGTTGGCAGGCGGCTATCCAGCATCACAAAAACACCTTTATCATCAGATCTGCGAATTAGTCTGCCAAAGGCTTGTCTTAGTTTCATGCGGGTCACGCGTTCGGTCCATTCTGTTCGGCCCTGCCATGCTGCACGTGCCTTGAACAGCATGTCTGGGCGCGGCCAAGGCACCCGGTCATAGATCATCATCTGCAACGCATTGCCCGGTACATCAACCCCGTCACGCACAGCATCTGTTCCCAGAAGTACAGACCGGGTTTCTTCTCTGAACAGCTGTAGAAGTGTCTGCAGGTTCATCCTGTCAACATGCTGGGCATAGAGCGGTATATCCAGCTCTGCACAACGCGGCGCAAGCGCAGGCCATGTCGCACGCAGTCTCTGAATGGAGGTAAATAGACCAAGAGCGCCGCCATCTGCTGCCGAGATAAGTCCTGCCATAGCCGCTGCAACGCCGTCTGGTCTGTCCCTATCAAGGTCGTTAACAACAAATATCCGTGATTGCCGCGCATAATCAAACGGCGAGCTATGATGGGACATCAGCGCAGGGTGCGGTAAATGGGCAGCCCCCGTCAATGCGCTGGCCGATAGCCAGTCTGCCGGCAAAGTCCCCGTTTTAGGGGTGGTATCATTTGCAGGCTCGCTATCTGCTGATGTTCCGGGCGTGGTGATAACTTCATCCCGCAGGGTAGCAGACGTAATGGCAACGCCGTGCGCAGGCGCAAGAACCTGCTCAGCAAAGGGTATCGACGGGTCTAGCCAGTGGCGCAAGAGCCCAACATCTCTATCGGCGCCATCACTTCTATCAATCTGCATCCAGTCAACAAATCCGTCCCTGCCTTCGCCAGCAAGGTCCGATAGCATCAACAGCCATGCCGCAACTGGTCCAGATGCCCGCCTGCGAAGACCGCGTGCTGCGCCTTCAAGGCGATGGCGTGTTTGTGTATCAAGGGTTTCTGCTTCGCTATCAAGAACAGTCTCTAGATGTGTTGCAAGCTGCATGAGAGGCGCTGATATCCGCAATAATCCCTCACGAAAGGCGCGTGCTGTGGTGAGTACGTCAGCAGGGCATGGATAGAGTTCAGCCTGTAAATCATAGATAGATGTATTATCCGAGCGTTGATAAAGAGCGACGCGAACACTGGCAAAAAAGGCTTCAGCCGGACCTGCGGGACTATTTTCGGACAAACGTTTTCGCCATCCCGTTGCAGGCAGAATACGGGCAGCCTCCACCACCTCCTCAAGCGCTGCAAGGGCTGTCTCGCTATCTGCAACTAGGTCTGAGAGTCGCTTTGTGAGGCCGCGCGCCCGGCCACGGCGTGCTTCTTCAGCGCCGCGCAGCCAGCGGCGTAATTCGGTCGCCTCGCTCGCGGTAAGAGCTGCTGAGAATGCGCTGTCAGAGGCATCAAAGACATGATGCCCCTCATCAAAAATATAACGTGTCGGGCGGCTTCCTTCAGGCCCGCCAATGGCAGCTTGTATCATCACTAGCGCATGATTTGCGATGACGATATCGGCCTGTCGTGCCGCACGGATAGATTTTTCACCAAAACATTTATGATAGTGCAGGCAGGCAGAATGGATACATTCCCCCCGCCTATCAGCAAGACCAATCGACAGGCGGGTGCCGATAAGGTCAACCAGCCACGCCGGAAAACTGGCGCCGGTTAGATCGCCATCAGAACTTGCAGATGCCCAGCGCGCCATCAGACCAAGTGCCACTGCATCAGCTGGTTGTCCCGGCATGCGCCCCAGCGCTTCTTCGAGATTGAGGAGACACAGATAATTCTCCCGCCCTTTGCGAATAACAACTTTCTTGGCCCGCTCAGCTGCATCAGGATAGAGCCGCGAAAGCTCGTCTGCTATCTGCTGTTGCAAGGTACGGGTATAGGTTGATACCCACACAGAAGCATCATTCATTTCAGCCCATAAGCTGGCAGGTGCCAGATAACCCAGCGTTTTACCAGTGCCAGTCCCTGCTTCAGCAAGCAGCAATGCCGGGGTTGGTCCGGCATCAGGAGAGGCAAAAATACTGGATAGGGCAGCGGCATAATCTGACTGGGTTGTGCGCTCTTCTGATAGCGTGCCAAGCATATCAGATAAGCGCCCTCGCGCTTTGTCAGGCATTACGGGGAGCGCGCCAGGCGTGCCACGAGCGATATTATCGCCGCTTTCCTCAAGCTGATGCCAGATAGCACTATCCCGGCCATCGGGGGGCAGGTTCTTCATCTCCGATTTGCCCAGCCGGAGCAGGATTTCAGGCCCCCATGCCCAGCCGCCGCGGCGCATCATCTCAGCAATGCCGGCAATACGGTCCTGTTCATGTTGTGGTTTGTCTGTTAGCTCATCCAGTAATAGTTGCGCAGCTGTACCGATCATCACAGCGCGATCTTGGTTTGTTTGGGGGCGCGGCAAGCCAAGCCGGACAGCAAGGCCGGCAGGTGTTGGAAGGCAGAAGCGGGCTGGCCGGACAAAGGCAAAAAGCTCAAGTACATCAAAGGCGCGCTCAATAGTGGTATTAAGCCGCGCTTCGGTCCAGCGCCGATGACAGATAAGGGGTGGTTTTGTTGCAGCAGCGCGTGCGGCCGCAGATAGGCCGCATTTTGCGATCGTACCATCGGGCCCGATCATGATAGCGCCTGCGAGTTCAGGAAAGATGATGCTACTGCTTGAAAGGTCAAAAAACGCTGTCATGGTCAGCACTATAGAACAGTGGCAACAGGGCGCACCAGCGCTAATTCACCTTGACCGGCAGGGATGAAGTGCCTAGCTTTCTGGCAGATTATGCAATGCGCTAAATAAGGAAAATCTATGTCTGATAAAGTTGGCTCCCTGCCTGTTTCAGCCCGTGCCCTTGAGGCAAAAGCATGGCCGTTCGCAGAAGCGCGCGCTCTTGTAAGCCGACTTGAAAAAATGAAGGATGATACACCAGACCGTCCTGTTTTGTTTGAGACGGGCTATGGTCCAAGTGGCTTGCCTCATATTGGCACATTCGGTGAGGTTGTGAGAACCTCAATGGTGCGACAGGCATTTGAAACACTCACTGGCCGCACAACAAGGCTGATTTGTTTCTCAGATGATATGGATGGGCTGCGCAAAGTGCCGGATAATATTCCAGACGCTGATCTGCTGCAGCCTTATCTTAATATGCCTCTCACCCAAGTGCCCGACCCTTTTGGGACACATGATAGTTTCGGCGCTCACAATAATGCGCGCTTGCAGTCGTTTCTGGATAGCTTTGGCTTTTCTTATGAATTTATCAGCGCAACCCAGATGTATAAATCTGGTGCATTTGACGCTGCTCTGTTGCATATGCTGTCACATTATGACGCGGTCATAGATGTTATCCTGCCAACATTAGGGGCAGAACGGCGTGAAACCTACAGCCCGTTTCTGCCTGTTTGCCCCCGCACAGGAATGGTGTTGCAGGCTAAGGTTTTATCGCATGACACTGCGGCAGGGACCATCACCTATCAGGACCCTGAGACAAGTGAGGCGGTAACAGTGCCGGTGACGGGCGGCGCGTGTAAATTGCAGTGGAAAGCAGATTGGGCCATGCGCTGGTTTGCGCTTGGGGTTGATTATGAGATGAGCGGAAAGGATCTGATTGACTCAGTCACGCTATCATCAAAAATTGTCAGGGTGCTGAGAGGCACGCCGCCGGCTGGTTTTTCGTATGAGCTCTTTCTGGACCAGAATGGCGAGAAAATTTCGAAATCAAAAGGTAATGGCCTGTCTGTTGAAGACTGGTTGCGCTATGGCAGCCCTGAATCACTGGCGCTGTTCATGTATAGCCAGCCAAAGCGGGCAAAGCGGCTCTATTTTGATTCTATCCCGAAGACAGTTGATGAGTATTTTGCCCATGCGGGTAAGCTGGCTGAGATGGATGAGGCGCAACAGCTTGAAAACCCAGCATGGCATATTCGTATCTCCGATGACCCTTCTGCTAGTGATATGCCGGTAAGCTTCTCTTTATTGCTTAATCTGGCGGCGGTCTGTTCGGCTGAAACCACAGATGTCATCTGGGGGTATCTGAGCGAATATGCCCCAGGGGCAAGCCCTCAGACACATCCCCATCTTGATAAGCTCGCTGGATATGCAGTGACATTCTATCAAGATAAGGTGCGACCACATAAACGCTACCGTATGGCAACAGCAGATGAAAAACAGCATATTACGGCATTGAAAACAGCGCTTGAAGCGCTTGATGATGCAGCCGATGGTGATGAAATTCAGTCAGCTGTCTATCGCACAGGCAAAGACGCTGAATATGAAAATTTGCGGGACTGGTTTGGGTGTCTTTATGAGACAATGCTGGGCCAGTCGCAGGGGCCACGTATGGGCGGATTTTTCAAGCTCTATGGCCGTGTCAATGCTCTTCAGCTCTGTGATGATGTGCTACAGGACAAGCTTGTCAGCGCAACAGACGGTCAATAGGGGAGGCGTTATGTAATGTGGGGCACGATTGCCAACCTTGTTCAAGCTCTGCCTGCAGAGACAGCGCATAAGATTGCGGTAAAATCCTTGCGGGCCGGTCTTGCGCCGGTGCCCGATACGGTGCTGTTGCCTGTATCTTGTTCTGGCCTATCATTTGACAATCCGCTTGGCCTTGCGGCCGGATTTGATAAAAATGCAGAATGCTATGATGGCGCGTTTCGGCTTGGTTTTGGGGCTGTTGAGGTAGGGACTATCACGCCTCAACCTCAGCCCGGTAATCCGCGCCCACGGGTTTTTCGGCTGCCAGATGATAAGGCTGTCATTAACAGATATGGGTTTAATTCCAAAGGGATGAGCTATGCTGCTGGTCAGCTTGCGCCCCGAAAACAAGATGGTCGCTCGCCTGGTATCCTTGGCGTGAATATCGGCGCGAATAAACTTAGTCAGGATAAGGTGCAGGATTATTACAGCACCGCAAAAAAGCTGGCAGAATATGCTGATTACCTGACTGTTAATCTATCCTCTCCGAATACGCCCGGTTTGCGCGACCTTCAGCACGAAGATGCTCTGGTGCGAACGCTGGATGCTGTGTTTCAGGGATGTAGGGACGCGCGGGTGAGTTTGCCTGTCTTCGTGAAGCTTGCGCCGGACCTGAGCGAAGAAGAGCTTTGCCGTACGCTTGACTGGGCAAGCGGGCGCGCGGTGAATGGCTTTGTGCTCACAAATACAACGATTGCCCGCCCGGACAGCCTGAAAAGCACTGCAAAGGGTGAGGCTGGCGGGCTGTCAGGCGCGCCGTTAACCCATAAATCGCTATCAATGCTTGCCTGTGCTGCCCGTCATCTTGACGATTCTGGCCTCACCGATATGGCGCTGATCGGCGTGGGCGGTATTGCAAATGGCAGGCAGGCTTATGCCCGTATTCTCGCCGGCGCAGACCTCATCCAGCTTTATACCTCTCTTAGCTTAAACGGGCCCTATGCCGCGCATCATGTGCTAACGGGTTTGCGTGCCTGCCTGACGGCGGACGGGCTAACAAGCCTTGCTGAGGCTAAAGGTCAGATAAAGAAGGCCGATGCGGCGGAAGCCCATGCTGAACATGTGTGGAAAATTGCATCAGCGCAATAAGTAGGCAGTTAAAGGCTGGTGCCGGGGGATGATGCATAAGGTTAGGTGACTGGACAGTCTGAGATGCTATTGTTAGTGAGTTATCTGCCATGGTTCGAAAATAAAGTAACAAGAACATCCTGATAGCCTGAACCAGACGCAGGTCGCCGCGCCGGCTATCAAGTTCTGTGCAGAGAAGTGAAAGCGTAATATTTTCCAAGGCGAGAAGCGCATCAACAGAGCGCCACTCGTAGGATTCTAGTTTAATTGTGGTGCGTCTACGCGGTAGGCTAACATTGCGTTTCTGCATCGAAATGGGTAAAGGTGACATAGACCAAAGGTATAATATACACCTTAATAAATCGTAAATATTTAGAATTGTGTGCAGAGAAATTCTAGCGCAAGCATATCAACTCTCCTGCGATGCTTCTGCTATCTGGCCCCTTGACCTTGCATATGCTTTAGACTATAAACCAGCCCTCAATCAGCGGAGATGCGTGTGGCGCGTGCTTATTGGTATTTAAGGGCGCGCACCGTAAGATCCTAACACATCGAAATACACAAATAAGGAGTGTGGTGATGTCAAAGCGGTGTCAAATTACCGGAAAAGGCGTAATGTCTGGCAACAATGTCAGTCATGCGAAAAACCGCACACGTCGTCGGTTCCTCCCAAACCTTCAGCAGACTTCCATGTCATCTGAGATTCTGGGTCGTACTATCAGCATGCGGGTAAGCACCAGTGCAATCCGGACAGTTGAAAAGCATGGCGGGTTAGATACATTCCTGCTTCAGGCTCGTAACTCAGAGCTCGCTGATGAAGCCCGTGCCCTTAAGCGTGAAATTCTGGCTGTCGCGTCAGCCTAACTAATTCCCTGATTTTACAGGTTAAAACACCTCTTTTTAGTGAAAAGGAGGTGTTTTTTTATATGCTGAAGATGGAGGGATTAGCCGGCTTTTTTGCGGCGCATCCCTTTTTTGGGTGTTTCATCAAACAGGTCAGCAAGTTCTGACATGACTGTGCCCCCGAGCTGGTCAACATCTGTAATGGTAACAGCGCGCTGATAATATCGGGTCACATCATGGCCAATACCAATTGCCAGCAACTGCACAGGAGACCGTGTCTCAATCATCTCGATGGTTGAGCGTAAGTGTTTTTCAAGATAATTGCCGCTATTTGATGACAGGGTCGAATCATCAACCGGCGCGCCATCTGAAATCACCATCATGATTCGTCTATCTTCTGGCCGTGATATTAGCCTGTCATGCGCCCAGACAAGGGCTTCACCATCGATATTTTCCTTCAAGATGCCCTCACGAAGCATCAGGCCGAGCGCTTTGCGTGACCGCCGCCATGGCTGATCAGCTGATTTATAGATGATATGCCGTAAATCATTTAGCCTGCCAGGGGCTGCTGGCTTGCCAGCTCCTTGCCATGCTTCACGCGACTTGCCGCCTTTCCACGCGCGTGTTGTAAAGCCGAGAATTTCGACTTTCACACCGCACCGCTCAAGCGTACGCGCGAGAATATCAGCTGTTACAGCCGCAATCGTGATTGGCCGGCCGCGCATAGATCCTGAATTATCAAGCAGAAGAGTAACGATAGTATCGCGGAATTTAGTATCCTGCTCCTGCTTGTATGACAGCGCGCTGAGGGGCTGTGTGACAACCCTGTGCAGTTTGCCGGCATCCAGCATTCCCTCTTCAAGGTCGAATTCCCATGAGCGGTTCTGATAAGCCATCAGCTTTCTTTGGAGCCGGTTTGCCAGCTTGCCAATGGCATGAGTGAGATTATCCATATGACGGTCCAGAAGGGCTCTGAGCCTATCGAGTTCTTCGGGATCGCACAGGTCTTGCGCATTTACAATTTCATCATATTGCGCGGTATAAATACGGTAGGCGTCTGGGTCAAAGGCAGGGTAATTCTGCTGCTGTCCGGGGTCGCCGCCGGGCGATTCGCCGTCGGTCATCCCATCCATTTCTGAATCAGCATCTATCTCAGTGCTATCATCAGCTGCCATGCCAGCAGCTTCTCCGTCTTGGTCCATGCTCTGACTATCATCGCCGCCACTTTCATCGTCACCAGAAGCAGACTGGGCTTCATCAGAGCTACCATCATCTGTAGAGGGGTCATCAGAGCCGTTTTCATCTTCATCATCAGCGTCCTGACCATCATTCGTAGCATCACCAAGATCTGACTGGAGCTTTCCGATAAGTTTACGGGCAGCATCTGCAAAGCGCGTTTGGTCATCTTCGCACTTTCGCATTTCTTCGATAATATCGCCGGCCCGATTGGTAATCCATGGCCGCCACAAATCCATCACCATTTCGGTACTTGGCGGTGGCTTCTGGCCGGTCAGCGCTTCACGTATCATCAGCCTGACAGCTTCGGCGACAGCGCCATCATCACCGCTATCAGGAGCGCCAATGGTTGTGTGGGCATAACGTTGCTCAAGGCGCTTGGTAAGATTGCCTTTCACTCCTGCCATATTATTAGCGCCGATGGCTTCTACGCGGGCGCCTTCAGCGGCTTCGAAAATGGCTTTGGCAGCAGGCGCTGTTGGGCACCGCCGCTTATGGGTACGCTCATTATGATGGGCAAGCCAGAGACCGGCTGAATCTGCTGCTCCGCGGCTATCTGCTTTTGCGGCTGTGGAATGTTCACGCGGCAGGGCGGGGAGTCTGATTTCAGTTTTACCGATATGAGTATCAGTTCCGGCATAACGCACAGGCGCTTCTACACCGCCCGCAAGCGCACGAAGGCTGGCAGCGTTGGCTTTCTGAAATTCACTTGGCTCTTTTGGGTTGCTCACAAAATTATACCATGAGGCCTAGGATGCTTTTTGCGCGAGTGAGGGCGCTTCGGGCAGTTCAATATCAAACACACGCTGATAATATTCAGCTAGAACAGGGCGCTCAATTTCATCACATTTATTCAGGAAGCTCAACCGGAAGGCAAGTGTGATATCATCGAAGATACGGGCGTTTTCAGCCCATGTAAGCACTGTCCGCGGTGACATAACAGTTGATAGATCGCCTGCCATAAATCCTTTGCGGGTCATATCTGCCATCCGTACCATCTGGTCTATCTGTTTCTGACCTTCTGGAGTGTTATAGCTTTTTTGTTTTGCCAGAATGATATTCACTTCATCCTGATGCGGCAGATAATTCAATGTTGTGACGATAGACCATCTATCCATCTGACCCTGATTGATTTGTTGGGTGCCGTGATAAAGGCCTGTTGTATCGCCAAGACCAACAGTGTTAGCTGTCGCAAATAACCGGAAATAAGGGTTTGGCGTGATGACGCGGCTAGTGTCGAGCAATGTCAGCTTGCCATCGACTTCTAAAATACGCTGAATCACAAACATCACATCAGCGCGTCCTGCATCATATTCATCAAAAACCAGTGCCACACAGTTCTGCAGCGCCCATGGCAGGATTCCCTCGCGGAATTCGGTTACCTGTTTGCCTTCTTTCAGGATGATGGCGTCTTTACCGATCAGATCAATCCGGCTGACATGGCTATCAAGATTGACCCGCATGCAAGGCCAGTTTAGCCGCGCGGCGACCTGTTCGATATGGGTTGACTTGCCCGTTCCATGATAACCTTGCACCATTACCCGGCGGTTATGGCTAAAGCCGGCCAGAATAGCGAGCGTCGTGTCTTTGTCAAACTGGTAGTCAGGGTCGATTGCTGGCACATATTCTGATGTCGTTGAGAAGGCCGGGACCATCATATCGAGATCGATACCAAATGTCTGGCGAACATTTACTTCAGTGTCAGGGGCGGACAGGCTATGTGCTGGACGGCCATGGGTCATTTGATCAGACATTTATTTCTTCTCCGGAAAATAGGTACGCTCATAAGGTAGGCACGTAAGTAACGTCGGTCTTTTTTGCTGTTTTGCAAGTGCAGTTAAAGAACTGTTTTACGCATATTAGGCAATTGTTGGTTTCAGATTTATCGCTTTTTTGCGCAAAACGGAATAGGCTAGATTGATTTCCTTGAAACGTTCCTCTGCCTTTGGGTCAGACTTATTATGATCTGGGTGATATTGTTTGGCGAGTTCATTGTATCTTTGCTTAACAGATGTGGGGTCAGAATCGGGTGAAATATCAAAAAGTGCCCATGCCTCTCGCTCTTCACTATCCATCTCTTTGAGCTTTGCATGCGTTTCAGCTGAGCCACCATCAAAGAAACCGAAGGGATCTTTTAGAGACCCTTCTGCTGTAAAGCCCGGCCCAGATCCAAACTTCCAGCTTGGGCGCTCCCATGTCGTAGCGCGCCTGATTTCTGCTTCTAGTGCGTCGCCTTCAAGCCCATCATAATAATTCCAGTGACTATTATAGGCGCGCACATGGTCAAGGCAAAACCAGATATGGCTGCGCAACTCCTGTCTGTTTTTCGGCGCAGGATAATAGCCGTCTTCAGCACAGCCTTGCGACATGCATAGGCGCGTACCATCAGCGCGCATTTCTTGCTGCCCGTCTTTATTACGAAGATTTAGTTCTGGCATTGCTTTTCGTCCCATAGGCAGGGAGTATAAGGCTGACAGGCCTTATATCAAGCTGGCCTCGCGAAAATTTACCAGTTTTTGTCACTTCTTTTGATAAAACAGGTAATGAATAGCAGATAGGTAAGGACGAGCCCGTAATATGTCAGTCGCAGATGAAATTTCCCGCCGCCTCAGTGCAGCTTTTCAGCCAACCCATCTGAGTGTTGAAGATGTTAGTTGGCAACATGCTGGTCATGCTGCTGCCCCTAGTGGCGGCGAATCACATTTTAATGTTGATATCGTATCAGCGGCTTTTGCCGGTAAAAACCGGGTTATGTGTCACAGATTGGTAACGGCCGAGCTTGCAGACCTTCTAGCGGGTCCTATTCACGCCCTGCAATTAAGCACAAAATCAGCCTAATTACTGTTGTGCCGGCTCTTCTTCTTCTGCATAGGCAATGCAACTATTTGTCAGGCTTGGTAGCGGTGTGCTGATATTTGACTGTCCAAGGGATGTGTCCTCCCCTGACTCCCGATTTGCTTTGGCTTTCTCGCCATACAGGGTCTGAAAAGCTGTTGTTGCCATAGGGCCCATTAATTCGGTGATGTGGGTACAGCCTTTTGGCCCGCCAATCGCTTGCTGGACTTTGCGTTTCCAGCCCGGTCCAATTGTTAGTCCGATAAGGCCTTTAATATTTTCAGCGCCTTTTGGGCAAATTTGGTAGGGACCTGATAGCGTAACAGCTTCTGCATCGCGAATGGTCAGCGAAAAATCAATAGTGATGCGAACCTGCATATGATGAATATGCTCGCCTGCCTTTAAGGTGCCATGCGTGGATGACGGGAAATCATAACTCTTCGTGTCACGCAACTCTCCTTCGATATCCAGCATCCCATCTGCGCGGGCATACCCCTCGCATTTAATCCGCCTGATATGGCTCAATGAGCGGTCAACTGGCTCTGATAATCCCATGATTTTATCCTTTTTACGCTCAAATAGGACAGTAACTGCCCGCATGCTCCAAGAGTATAGTTCGTTTTAACGGGCCGCTTGCCACAGCCTAAGAGAGGTTATTTGATTTCCAACACGGTTACGCACCCTGAAATGCATATTATGAAATTTAAATTCCTGACCGATAAAAGGGATATGCCGACTTTCATAGATAATAAGGCCAGCAATGGTTGCGGCTTGCTCATCAGGTAATTCAAGCCCAATTGTCCGGTTCAAGTCGCGAATGGTAACATTGCCGTCAACAATGAATGAGCCGTCTGGCTGGGCCCGGCACCCATCAAGGTCAATATCATGTTCATCATCAATGTCGCCGACAATCTCTTCAAGAATATCTTCTAATGTTACAATGCCCCGCAGGTCGCCATATTCATCTACCACGATGGCAAAATGCTCTCGCCGGCTTCTGAAGGCCTGTAGCTGGTCAAAAAGCTGGGTTGTTTCAGGAATGAAATAGGGTTCTGTCGCAATATCAGAAATTTTTAACTTTCCAAGCTCTCGGTCGTCATTTTCACCAATCGCACGCAGCAGGGCCTTTACGTGCAGAACGCCAATAATATTTTCAGGCTTTCCGGAATAGACGGGGTGGCGTGTATGCGGCGATGTCAGCACAAAGCGCAGGATTTGTTCAGGGTCATCATCAACGCTCAGTGATGACACAGACGCTCTGTGAGTCATGATTTCTTCGACCGTGACTTCGCCTAAATCAAGAACAGACGCCAGCATTGCCCCTGTCTCTCGGCCTTCTTCATCTGTTTCATTCACATGTAAATCAATCAGTCCACGCAGCTCTTCTTCGCGCTTGTCAGTATCACTATCCGGCGTGCCAAGCATAAATACCACAATAGACCTAACAGCCCAGGAAAGGGGGGTTAGCAGAAACACCAGAATCTGCACAGTCAACGCAATTTTCAGGGAAAACTTATCGGCATGATTAAACGCATAGCTTTTCGGAAGCACTTCAGCACAAAGCACAAGTACCACAGTCATGAATAAGGTTGCTAGTACCACGCCTGAATCGCCTGTCAGGGCAATCGCAGCTGATGTGGCAATCGCTGAGGCAAGAACATTCACCGCATTATTGCCAATAAGAATGGTGCTGATGAGCTTCTCGCGGTCATGGCGCAACTGTTCAACCCGAATGGCCTGTTTGTTACCTGTTTTGGCAAGCTGGCGTATCCGTGGCTCGGAGGCAGCTGTAAGGGCTGTCTCGGCACTGGAGAAGAATGCTGAGGCAATAATCAGCAAAATAATTACGCCACCAAGAATAATAGCAGAAAGAGGGTCGCTCATCAGGTCTCCAGAAAGGCGGTTAAACTATCTTCATCAACATTGCGTTTTACGAACGCTGTGCCGATAGCGTTCAGCAATATAAAGGTTAAGGCTCCTTTATGAGTCTTTTTATCTTTGTACATATGCTGAATAAGCCGTGCAGGGTCTGCATTTCCAGCTGGCAGGCTTGCCCTATCGAAAGGTAAGTTCATGGCTTTGAGATGGGCTTTGACACGCATTTCATCCTGCCCCGAAATAAGGCCGAGATGGCGTGAAAACCCAAACGCCATGCCAATGCCTGCGCCGACGGCTTCGCCATGTAGCAGGCGACCATCATACCCTGCCTCGGCTTCGAAGGCGTGAGCAAATGTATGACCAAGATTAAGCAGGGCCCGCACGCCACCCTCGCGTTCATCAGCAGCAACAATATCTGCTTTTGCGCGGCATGAGGCGTGCACAGCATAAGCAATAGCGGTCTCATCGCGCGCAAGAACATTCTGCCCATGCGCTTCCAGCCATTCGAAAAACTCAGCATCGCCAAGAAGTCCGTATTTAACGATTTCGGCATATCCAGCGCGTAATTCGCGTTCCGGCAATGTTGCCAGAATATCAGTATCTGCCAGCACAAGCTTTGGCTGATGAAAGGCGCCAACAAGGTTTTTCCCCGCTGACATATTAATCCCTGTCTTGCCGCCAACAGAACTATCTACCTGCGCCAGAAGACTGGTTGGTACTTGAATGAAATCAACACCGCGCAAAAGGCTGGCAGCAACATAACCAGCCAGGTCGCCAATCACCCCGCCGCCAAACGCAATAATGACAGTGCTTCTATCAACCCCAAGCGCCAGAATATCATCCAGTAGGCGTCCATAGACTAGGAGCGACTTGCTCGCCTCTCCTGCCGGCACATGAAGACTATCTATCTTACGAGCAGAGTTAACGAGCCCTGCTTTTAGGCGTTCGCCATGGGCTGCGCCAACATTATCATCAGTAATGATCACAAGGTGCCTGTCGGCCGTGAACGGCGCGGCATATGTATCTGCATTATCTATCAGGCCACTGCCGATATGGATGTCATAGGACCTTTCAGCAAGGCCAACAGAAATGGCGGTATTATTCTGTTTCATCGATACTTTCTGACTGCTGGATGGCTGCGGTTACTAATGCGGCAAGTTTTGTAACGGAATGTGAAAGCCCGATCGCATCAGTTTTCAGGGTTAAATCTGCTTTAGCATAATGCGGATTTCGGTCTTCAGCCAGTGACTTCAGTATCTTGAGCGGGTTATCACCATGCAGCAGAGGCCGCGATGCGGTATTTCCAATACGGGCCAGTAAAATTTCTGGGGGAGCATCAAGCCACACACTAAGTGCCTTCTGCTTGATTAAGTCACGCACGCCCGGCTGGCAGAACGCGCCGCCCCCTGTTGACAGAATAACCGGCGGTCCGTCAAGAATTGTCTCTATTGTGCGGGCTTCTATTTCGCGGAAATGAGATTCGCCACCTAGCTCAAAAATATCACGAATACGCACATTTGTGACACGTTCAATTTCTGTATCGCTATCAATAAAAGGCCGACCCATATGGCGCGCTAGCTTGCTGCCAAGTGATGTCTTGCCTGCCCCCATCAACCCAACAAGAACAACAGATTTGTGATATGATTTATCGTGCTGAGATCTATCGGCTGTGCGCGATGAAGCAGAATCGTTTTGGTGAGGGTGCTGTGACATGATCTTCATATATCCGATTTAGGCGAAGAGGTAAAAGCCCTTTCATAACATATGGCAATGCTACCCTCGAATGGCAAATGTGGCAGAATTCAAGCATGTTACTTCCAAAATTGCCGTAAATCAGCCATAATATACCCGCATTACTTAGCGCTAAGTGAGGTAATTATGATATAGAAGGCCAGATATATTCAGACCTTAGTGAAAGATGACGGATTGCTCGGGTGATAAAGTACAATAATGATTAAAATGAGGCATCAATGAAACAGTCGAGTATTATCTTTGTCATTCTCCTTTGCGTAGGGCTTGCGGGCGGAGTTTTTCTATCGAACTGGCATATTCCAGCGCCAACAAAAATAGTGACTAAAATAATCGCAGATGACAGGTTCAAATAGTAAGGGACATGTCTTGATGTTTATTAATCGCTCTTTTTTCTCTTTTATTGTGGCAAGCCTGTTAATGCTTGCGAGCTCTGACGTTATCGCTCAGGAGGCAGGAGATGCGCTGCAACCAGCAGGTCCTATTTCACTTACTGGCCTTATAAATGGCGCCGCCGAGCCGCTTTCTGATAGTGAAGCAGAGGCAACCGCCTCAAATGGCAGTGAAGCCATCATTTATAATGCGAGACGCGCGCCTGAAGAGCCTGAAACAGCAGAAACTGATATCGCCCAGCCAACATCGCTCATTACCATTAGTGATGCAGCAGATAATATGTCGGCTAAGGCACCAGAAGCTACTAGGCAGGTCTTAGAAGAGTTAGACAGCATAACCCCTACAGAGGATAATGCGAGCGTAAGTGCTGCGCGCGCGCCTCAGCCTGCTAACCGCATCGGACTTCGGTCTGTCTCCAATATCGGTCTTGCATCCATTGGCTTGCAGCAGGGAGATGCGCCAGCCCAGCTAAATAGCTTTATCTGGCGGCAGAGCGAAACTGCTAACATCATACCTCTTATTTTAGCAACGCCGTCTTATGGGTCTTCACAAACATTATCGACCCTGTCGCGCCAGATTATGGTGCAGCCTGCGGTTCCGCCTCTGAACGCTCAACAAGACATAAATGCGCTGGTTTCAGCTCGGCTGGAGTGGCTTGCTGGCGCTGGTCAGTCGGACAGCTTATCTGCGTTGGTGCGCAAATTGCCGGATGATGAAGACTGGAATGACTGGAAGCGCTGGCAGGTACAGTATGACCTGATGCGCCGAGCTGATGATACAGCCTGTAATGAAGCAAGCCGGCGGTCAGCTGAAACCTTGGATGGGTTTTGGCATAAGGCCAATATCATCTGCCTGTTGTTATCGGGACAGAATGCCCCTGCTTCTTTTGCCGCTGATGTTTTGAATGCTAGTGGTGATGATGATGATAATTTCTTTCAGCTCGTTGATAAGCTGCTGGGCCGCCGGACTGAAATTTCACTAGATATGAATGACCTCAGTCTTGTTCATCTGATGCTGATGGATGCCGCTCATGAGACGATATCGCTTGATGCGCTCGATAACATGCCATCTTCGATGATACAGGCATTGCCATCCTTCCGATATTTGGACGCTGACGCCAGCGTGACAGTTAGTTACAGGCTGTATGAGCGAGGCTTGCAAAGTAGCAGCGATACAGAACAAATCTGGCGATCGTTAAAAACAGCGCCAGTTCCTGCCGAAGCAGCCTTGTCCGAACTTAGTACTGTCGTACTTCCGGCGGCTGGCATGCGCTCATCACATGGCTCTTCCAGTCCCTTTTTATGGGTTGCGCTGGTGAATAGAACCGAGCTATCCGCAGATTCTCTGGTGCGTGCGGCCCTTGAAGCAGAGGCCAGCACAGGTCGCCTCTCTCTCCTTCTGCCGCTTTATGATAGCCTTGTGAGGCACCGCGTTAAGATGGGCAATGCTGGCACACTGGATAGGGCAACAGCAGAACTTTATGCTTTTGTTATGCAGGCACATGACCCAGCGCAGGAGCTTCCCGCCGGCTTGTCTGATCAAGCAGGCGTTGCTGAATATTTATCACAAATATTGAATGTTGCATCAGGCGATGTTTGGGATGCGGATGCTCTTGAAGGGCTGGATTTATGGCATGTGTTGCCGCTACTTGATGCACTTGATGTGCAGCGCCCAGAAGAAGAGTGGCTTGCCCGCGCATCTAATACTGTAGCAACAAGTCTTACTCTGGGCAGACCTTACCTTAGCGTGCCAGCAGATAGAATGCTGGCACTGGAGGAGGCATCACGTTCTGGGCGGGTCGGTGAGACAATTCTGTTAATCGCCCATCTGGTGCAGGGCGCCCATCTTGGTTATATCCGGCCCGAAGATGGCGCAGTTATGATACAAGCCCTTAACATGATAGGGCTTGAAGATGCTGCCCGTAATTTTGGCAGGGAGCTGATTATCGGACAGCTAGAACGCCGCTATCAGGCTCAGGAAAACTAGTGCGAGGCCATGGCCACAATATCAAATGAGACGCTGATTACCCATTTTTTATCTGCGCTAGCCGCAGAGAGGGGCGTGTCTGAAAATACCCTATTTGGCTATAAAAATGACCTGATGGCGCTGCATGATAGTATGGCTGTTTCGTTTGTGGTGATGACGGCTGATGATATCAGGCAGTCAGTGCAGAAGTTCCATATTGAAGGTCTTGCTGCCCGTACCGTCTCACGCCGCCTGAGTGCGGTACGACAATTTGCAGGCTGGATGGTATCTGATCACATAAGGCAGGATAATCCGAGCTTGTTCCTCGATAATCCTAAATTACCAGACCCGCTGCCAAAAAGCCTCAATGAAGCTGACGTCTCATCCCTTATTACTGCTTGCAGCAAGCTTGAGCCGCCTTATGATTTGCTGATGCAAGCTGGATTGGAGCTGATGTATTCAGCGGGTTTGCGTATCTCTGAGTTGCTTAGTTTAAGGCTTCAGGATTTCACAGCAGATAAAGATATGCTGCTGATACGCGGAAAAGGCGGCCGGGAACGTATGGTGCCGCTCACAGCCATTGCAATCGCAACAGCCAGACGCTGGCGGGATGCGCGGGATGCTGATGGTCCTGATGCAGAAACTGACCAATTGCTTGGTTATCGCTCACAAGAAATGACCCGTCAAAAATTCAGCCTCTTGCTAAAACAGGTTGCCCGGCATGCTGATCTCGATGAGCGTAAGGTCAGTGCACATGTTCTGCGCCACAGTTTTGCAACCCATCTATTGAATAGGGGGGCTGATTTACGCAGCCTCCAGATGCTGCTGGGTCATGCCGATATTGCAACTACGCAGATTTATACCCGTACCCGCCAAGATAGACTGGCAGGGCTGGTGAGTGATGCGCACCCGCTTGCAGAATCTGATAGGAAAGAGTAAGTTAATGGCTCAATTTGAGTACGTTAGCTGAATTAAGCGGCCGAATAACGAATTTGTGACAGGGATGGGCAAACATGCGTCATTTTCTCGATTTTGAAAAACCAATTGCCGCTCTTGAAGGTAAAATTCAAGAGCTTCGCCACCTTGGTAGTGATTCAGGCCTGAATATCGCGGATGAAATCGGCAAGCTACAGTCCCGCATCGATAAAGAGTTGAAGCAGACTTATACAAAGCTGGGCCCGTGGCAGAAGGTGCAGGTTGCCCGCCACCCAGAGCGCCCGAAACTCGTACAGATTATTGACCAGCTTTTCACCGAGTTTACAGAACTTTCAGGTGACCGGAATTTTAAAGAAGATTTTGCCATTATTGGCGGGTTGGCGCGGTTTCGCGGCCGTCCGGTTATTATTATGGGAACCGAAAAAGGCAGTACAACCGAAGAGCGTATCAAGCGCAATTTTGGCATGGTTCGCCCCGAAGGTTACCGTAAAGCAATCCGGCTAATGCAGCTTGCCGATCAGTTCGGCCTGCCGGTTATTAGTTTTGTTGATACAGCTGGCGCCTATCCAGGACGCGGCGCTGAGGAACGCGGCCAGGCAGAAGCTATTGCGCGGTCTATTCAGGCCTGTCTGAACCTAAAAACACCGCTTATTTCTGCGATTATTGGTGAAGGCGGTTCAGGCGGCGCCATTGCGCTGGCTACCGGGAATAAAGTCATCATGTTCGAACATGCTGTCTATTCGGTTATCTCGCCAGAGGGCTGTGCATCTATTTTATGGCGTAGCTCTGATAAGGCCGAGACAGCGTCTGAGGCGTTGCGCCTTACGGCCGCTGATATGATGCAGCTTGGGATCATTGATCAGATTGTAGATGAGCCTGTAGGCGGGGCGCACCGCGATGTTGCAGCAGCATTACTCAACATGTCTGATGCCATCGAGCAGGAACTCGTCGCACTTGATGCTCTCAGTCCTGGTGAATTGCGGGCAAACCGGCGCGATAAATATGTTGCTATGGGTGAAAAGTCTCTGGCCTAGCCAGTTGGCTAACTATCATAGAGACAGCGCGCACTATTGAGACTCTTTAGCTGATAATTCTAACAGGCATCAGTTTCTGCCTGTTATCTGCTGTGCCGTGGCGCTTCTGGGCAGCGCCGCACGCTGCAAGGTCAATATCTGCTGTCACAAACCCCTTATCAGATGAGCCTGCATCAGCTAGTACCTCTCCCCATGGCGCTACAATCAGCGCATGACCATATGTCTGCCGGCCATCTGCATGAGTGCCATATTGAGCAGCCGATAGCACGAAACAGCCTGTTTCAATGGCGCGGGCGCGTTGTAGAATATGCCAATGCGCCGCCCCTGTTACAGCTGTGAAGGCAGACGGAATAACCAGAAGATCTGCGCCGGCTTCTGACAGCCCCTGATAGAGTTCAGGAAACCGGATATCATAACAGATAGACAGGCCAATATTGCCAATGGCTGTTTGGGCAAGCACAGGCTCATAGCCTCGCTGGAAGCGTTCGGACTCGCGATAAGTCCGACCATCACCAACAGTCGCATCAAACATGTGGATTTTATCATAGCGTGCAGAAATTTCACCCTGCGGGTTGAGAAGATATCCGCGATTAGTACATTTATCTGCGCCACTATCGCGCATCAAAAGTGAGCCAACCGACAAAAACACCTGATGGGTTTTTGCAAGCAAACATAGGCGTGCCAAGCTGGGGCTTGTTGCCTCATCTTCAGCCTGGTCATAGAGCGCCTGTCTGTTGGGGCTTAGGAAGGTTGCACATTCTGGCAAACATACAAAAGACGCGCCTTCGGCGGCACTTTCAGCGACAAGTTCTTCGATGATAGGCAAGGTCTCTGACGCGCTAGCAGCAGCACAATATTGAAGAACAGAAGCTTTGAGCTGCATTGTCATATTCTGCTGTACCTTTTTGGCAAGACGGGGTGAGTTATCAGGCGCTAAGCGATAATAATTTATCAAGCGTGCCTGTTCGCTCCAATGCGAATAATTCGTCACAGCCGCCAATATGGTCGTCATTAATAAATATCTGTGGCACTGATGTGCGCCCGCCCGCCCGCGATGTCATAAGCGTGCGCCCGTCTCTATCAGCGCTCACATCCCGTTCAGTAAAGCTAACACCTTTTTGGGTGAGTAGTTTTTTTGCGCGGACACAAAAACCACAGAACTTACTGGTATAAATTTCGACTGCTGCTGCGTCTGCCATGGTGCTACCTTTTATCTAAAACGAACATTGAGACTCTAACATAGGATGGCCGGCCTGTTATTTCCAGAGCCCGAGCGTTACATAACACGCAAGAGTACAAGAGCGCTGACGGAGGCAGCCTTGCCGCGGGTCATCAGCAGACGAGCACAGCTTTCCATTGTTGCGCCAGTTGTCAGTACATCATCTATGAGGAGGATATTTTTGCCGTTGAGTGCATCAAGACTGTCATGTTTCAGCAGAAAGGCGCCGGATACGTTCTGAAGCCGCTTTTTGCTTGTAAGGCCGCCCATCGAGCGGGTGTTGCGATGACGCAGCAGAATATTCGGCGTGAAATGGACAATATGCCGGCTGCTAGCACTCAGGTTTCTTGCAAGTTCTGCTGACTGATTATACCGACGCGAAAAATACCGCGCTTTATGAAGTGGGACGGGCATAATTATCATCCCGTCTGATGCCATAGCATCAAATAGTGGCCGCAAAAGCTGAACGAGCAGCGGTGTAAGTGATAATCTATCGCCATGTTTGAACGGCAGGATGAGACCTTTTGAGACATCATCATAAATCAACACACTGCGCACCTGCGTTAAAATAGGATCTTTTATATGACATTTTCCACAAAGCGATTCGGGGAGTGCATGGGCAAGAGGACGCCCGCATCGCGCACAAAATGGCGCTGATATGTGGGTAAGGCCGAGCCAGCAGTCTGAGCATAATCCGCGCGCTGCAACATGCTCTGCGCATAGAGCACATCCGTTCGGGAGCAGAATATCTAGCCCATACCGGAAAAGCTGATTGATAGAGCCAGGCAGAATACGGGGCGGTGGAGATTTGCGCATGCACCATATCCTAGTATAGAAGGGGTTAACAAAGGCTGAAGTCAGCCCTATCTCTTTATTTCATGAGCTAGTCCCGATTGATTTTGTCCCAGATGGGTTTGTTTTAAATGACAGAAATGCCACCACAGATTTTTGATATGGAGCAGCTTGCGCGCAATCGAAATCGTGCCGCAGAGAATTTTGAGGCATTTGCCTTTCTGAAACAGGCTGCAGTTGAGCGTCTTGAAGACAAGCTGATGCTGGTGCGGCGCAGTTTTAGTGATGTACTTGATGTTGGATGCCATTCAGGACAAGTGGCACAGATGCTTCGTGCTAGTGGCAAACTAACATCCAGCCATAGCCTTCTTCAGACAGATATTTCGCCGCGTTTTTGTGATATTGCAGGCAGGCGAGCGCCGGCCATGGTCAGCCCTGCCGAGACGCTTCCCGTAGAGCCAGCAAGTTATGATGCTGTTGTATCAGCCCTGTTCTTGCATTGGGTGAATGATGTGCCGGGATTGCTAACCCAGATGCGGCTTGCCTTGCGCCCTGACGGGTTATTGCTTGTATGCCTATTTGGGGGGCGGACCTTGAATGAGCTTAGGCAATGCCTTGCCGAAGCCGAAACAGAGGTGAGCGGCGGGATGTCTGGGAGATGTGCCCCAATGGCTGATATTCGTGATATTGGCGGCTTGTTACAGCGTGCAGGACTTGCGCTTCCAGTAGCTGATGCTGACCTAATCACTGTAACATACCCGAATATGTTTCGTCTGATGGCTGATCTGAAAGGCATGGGAGAGCAGAATGCCCTGTTCGGAAAAGAACAGCATATGGCACGCCGTGATATTTTTTTGCGTGCGGCAGAATTATATCAAGAACGCTTTAGCACAGCCGACGGGCAGATTAAGGCTAGTTTTGAGCTTATTACCCTAACAGGATGGGCGCCGCATGCCTCTCAGCAAAAACCACTTGCACGCGGTTCAGCAACCCATAGTCTGCTAGAGGCATTTGAGATTGAACAAAACGACCCGCAAAAACCAGATCAAGAATCAGATTAGCCGAGCAAGTCCTGAATAGCAGAGATGAGCTCTCGGTTGGCATCTGGCATGTCATGGTCACGTAGCCTCTGAGGGCGAACCCAGATAACATCATTGCCTTCCTGCGGTGCTGGTGTGCCTTTCCAGCGGCGACAGACATATAGCATCAGCACCATATGCCAGTCATCATAGGCATGCGAGACAAAGCAGAGAGGGGCAAGGCATGAGGAATGGGTATCAATGCCCAGCTCTTCGCCCAACTCGCGAATAAGGGCTGCTTCTGGCGTTTCTCCTGCTTCGATTTTACCGCCTGGAAATTCCCATTTTCCTGCCATAACCTTACCCTCGGGGCGCTGTGATAACAGAACACGTCCATCAGCATCAACAAGGCAGACCGCAGGGATAAGTTTGATTTCTGGCATCTTCTACGCTCAGCGCTAACTGCGGTAATCAGCATTTATGCTGATATAGCCATGGGTCAAATCGCAGGTCCAGATCGTCGCCTGTCCTGCCCCTCTCATGCCAACATCAACCGTGATATCAATATTCTCGCCTGTCATATGGGCTGTAACCGGCGCCTCATCATAGTCTTCGACCCGCTCGCCTTGCTCGGCGATAATCGTACCACCTATGGCAATGCTAAGCTCATCGCGGCTCGCAGCAGCACCTGATTTTCCAACCGCCATAATAATACGGCCCCAATTTGCATCCTCTCCTGCAATTGCCGTTTTTACCAGAGGCGAGTTAGCAATGGCGCTGGCTGCTTTTTTAGCATCAGCATCGCTAAGGGCGCCTGTTACAGTAACAGTAATAAATTTCTGCGCGCCTTCGCCGTCTTTTACGATTTGATGTGCAAGATCTGTCATTACCACTTGAAGAGCGGCTTGAACCTGCTGTGCCTCAGGGCTGTCTGCCTCTGTGATAGCTGGCATATCAGCGGCGCCTGTTGCCACGAGATAAACGCTATCTGAGGTTGATGTATCACTATCTACTGTGATGGCATTAAAGCTTTTATCAGCACATCGACGTAGCAGAATTTCAAGGCAGTCTGCGCTTATTGAGGCGTCAGTGCCAAGATAAGCGAGCATTGTTGCCATGTCAGGGGCAATCATGCCTGAACCTTTGGCAATCCCGTTAATGGTAATCACTGCCCCCCCAATGGTGCAGGATATTGTTGCGCCTTTGGCAAACGTATCTGTGGTGCGGATAGCCCCTGCTGCATCCTGCCATGATGCCTGCCCGATATCAGCAACAAGGCCCTCGCAGATAGCTGCCATAGCCTCGCCATTAATCGGCTCCCCAATAACCCCTGTAGAGGCAACAAGTATTTGCGTATCTGCCAGACTAAGCGTATCGGCTAGTTTTGAGAGATAATGACGCATTGCTGTTGTGCCGCGCATGCCGGTAAAGGCATTTGCGTTGCCGGCATTGGTAATAATGGCGCGCGGGTTTCCGGATGCGATGCCGGCGCGGGACCAGTCAACAGGCGCTGCTGCGGTTGCAGATTGAGTAAAGATGCCTGCTACTGTTGACCCCTCTTGGGCCAACAGCACCATAACATCATCCCGGTCTTTATATTTCATACCCGACCGGCCAACAGATAGACGGATTCCGGCAATATCAGACAGGTGCGGAAAGCTGTCTGGGGCAAGGGGGGAGAGCGGAAGCTTAGACATGATAGCTATTGCGCCTGAGCCGCTTGGGCTTCGGTGCGGATATCTTCAAAGCTACGTCTGTTAATTTGCGCTGAGGCGCGCAATTTTTCTAGAATCTGGCCTAACGTCTGGTTCAGCAGATTCTGGCGAAGCTGAGGGACCATCTCTTCGAATGAGGGGGGTGTTGCAACCCGCTTATCTTCAACCTTGATGATATGCCAGCCAAACTGAGTTTGAACGGGCTCAGGCGTAAAGCTGCCGGGCTCTAGCTCAAAGGCAGCTGCTTCGAATGTTGGAACCATAGCGCCGCGCGCAAAATAGCCAAGGTCGCCGCCATTTGGACCACTTGGGCCAGTTGAATCAGTTTTTGCAATTTCAGCAAAATCCGCCCCGCCAGTAAGTTTTTCAATAATGGCACGTGCTGTTGCTTCTTCGGGAACCAGAATATGGCGGGCCTTTACTTCTTCACGCGACCCATTATCGGCGATGAATAATTTATAAGTTGCTGTCAAGGCATCCTCGGTAATAGCTTCATTAACCTGCTCGGCTATCCATGCTTCGGCAAGCACTCGCATAGCGGCAACTTCCATCAGACGGGACACGTCAGGATTTTCTGACAAGCCACTTTCTGCGCCGGCAACAGCGGCAAGGCGCGAATCAATAACATCATCCACAAGACCGCCAAAATAGCTTTCAAGCGGGCGCTGGCGATATTCAGCCGGCAACTTTTCAGCAAGACGCATGACTTCTTCTAAATAAATTGCCTCACCATTTACGTCAGCGACAGTTATTTTATTTTCTTGGGCAGAAGATGTTGTTGCAAAAATAATTGGTGAGCTTACCAGAAGCGCAGCACAGCAAAATGAACGAATGAATGACATTAGTAATGGATCCTTAACGGTCTAGAGATGAAGTAATACCCAAGAAATCTCTCATTCAATTCAGTTTGATTCGAAGATCGCCTTCTTAGTCCCTTCTGCGTAACATATCTTGGTACAGTGCTTCAACTGCAACGCAGAAGGCTTATCAATTGACAAAATTAGGGGGAGACCCTATCTGCAGGTAGTGGTTTACTATCAATAAAACCATGCCTTCCCTATTGTCAGTTATTTTGGCTAGGGCACGTCGGTAAGGATCCAAAAGGAAAGAAGTATGTTTTCATCACTCGCGAAAAGCCTGTTTGGGGACTCAAACGACAAAGAGCTCAAAAAGCTTGATGCGAGAGTGGCGGCAATAACAGCGCATGAAGAACAGATGGAGGCAAAGTCAGATGAAGAGCTTGCCGGCATGACGCAGGTCTTTCGTGACCGCCTTGCTGCAGGAGAAACAGAAGATAACCTGCTTGAAGAAGCATTCGCAGTTGTTCGTGAAGCAGCGCGCCGGACGTTATCACAGCGTCATTTTGATGTGCAGTTGATGGGCGGCATGGTCCTGCAACAGGGCTGTATTGCGGAAATGAAAACAGGCGAGGGAAAAACCCTTGTTGCAACACTTGCTGTTTATCTGAACGCATTATCGGGTAAAGGCGTTCATGTTGTAACTGTGAATGATTATCTGGCAAGCCGAGATGCTGGCTGGATGGGGCAGGTTTATAATTTCCTTGGGTTGAGCGT
>DGJU01000025.1:28423-42148 GCA_002387605.1 Alphaproteobacteria bacterium UBA4588
GCTCTTGGCGATATGGTTCAGCGCGAACATCATTTCGCAATCGTTGATGAAGTTGATTCTATTCTTATTGATGAAGCTCGTACGCCGCTGATTATTTCAGGACCAGCAGAAACATCGCCTGAACTCTATAACGCTGTTGATAAAATCATTCCGCTTCTTACCGCAGAAGATTTCGACCTCGATGAGAAGGGCCGCAATGTGACGCTTACTGAAGAGGGGGTTGCTCATTGCGAGAACGCCTTGCAGCAAGCTGGCCTGATGAGTGACGGTAGCCTGTATGATATTAATCATGTTGGGCTTTTGCATCATGTTATGCAGGCCTTGCGCGCACATAAAATGTTCCAGCGTGATACTAGTTATATGGTGAAACAGGGGCTGGTTGTCATTATTGATGAATTTACCGGCCGCGCAATGGATGGGCGCCGCTATTCTGAGGGGCTTCATCAGGCGATTGAAGCCAAAGAAAATGTAGAAATTCAGGCTGAGAACCAGACATTAGCGTCTGTTACCTTCCAGAATTATTTCAGGCTTTATGAAAAGCTGGCTGGTATGACAGGTACAGCCATGACCGAAGCCGGCGAATTTTCGGAAATCTACAGCCTTGAAGTTGTTGCCATGCCGACCAATCGGCCTGTGCAGCGGATAGACCATGATGATGAAGTCTACCGCACCTCAAAAGAGCGCGATCAGGCTGTTATTGATTTGATTGCTGACTGCCAGAAACGTGGCCAGCCCATGCTGGTTGGTACTGTTACGATCGAAAAATCTGAGCATCTATCAGCGGCGCTTTCGGCAGCTAACATTTCGCATCAGGTGCTCAATGCACGGTTTCATGAAGAAGAAGCAAAGATTATTGCGCTTGCCGGTGTGCCGGGCAGCGTAACAATCGCAACCAATATGGCCGGCCGCGGCACAGATATTCAGCTAGGCGGCAATCTAGATATGCGCGTTGCTCAGGAAGCTACAGCAGCAGATGGGTCTATAAAACAGGCAAAAGCCACGGCAATTTCTGATGAAATTGCAGTGTTGAAGGAACAGGCACTGGCCGAAGGCGGCCTTTATGTCATCGGCACGGAGCGTCATGAATCGCGCAGGATTGATAACCAGCTGCGGGGCCGTACAGGTCGTCAGGGTGATCCGGGCGCCTCGAAATTCTTTTTATCACTAGAAGACGATCTGATGCGTATTTTTGGGTCTGAAAAACTGGATGGTATGCTACAGAAATTGGGTCTTGAAGAGGGTGAAGCCATTACCCACCCCTGGATCAATAAAGCTGTTGAAAAAGCCCAGTCAAAAGTCGAAGCCCATAATTTCGAAATTAGAAAACAGCTTCTGAAATATGATGATGTAATGAATGACCAGCGCCATGTTGTTTTTGGTCAGCGCCGGGAAATCATGCAGGCAGAAGATGTGCATGAAACTGTGCGTGATATGCGCCATGATACAATTGATAATATGGTCACAGAAGCTATCCCGCAGGGAAGCTATGCTGACCAGTGGGACGCAGAAAAGCTGGATAACTCAGCCCGCAATGTTTTGGGGGTCGAGGTGCCTGCAGCAGACTGGATTGCTGAAGATGGCATTGCTGAGGCAGAAATAATCGAACGTCTTCAACAGCTCTCTGACCGCTATATGGCTGAAAAAGCAGTAAGATTTGGCTCAGAAACCATGCGAATGGCTGAAAAGTCTTTGCTTTTGCAGGTGCTTGACCAGCAATGGAAAGAACATTTACTGCAGTTGGAACAGCTTCGTCAGGGCATTAGTCTGCGTGCCTATGCCCAGAAAGATCCGTTAAACGAATATAAACGTGAAGCCTTCATGATGTTTGACAGCATGCTTAATAGTATGCGCCAGACAGTAACAATGGCCTTATCCCATGTTGAAATTCGCGCTCCAGATGCGTCGCAGGAAGAGCGGCCCGCCGCGCAACCGAGCCAGCGCCAGGCGGGATTAATAGATCAGAAGATTTCGCGTAATGCGCCATGCCCTTGCGGTTCGGGCAAGAAATACAAATATTGTCATGGTAAATTATAGCCGGTAGTAAGCTCATCACGAGCGCCGAAGGTTAGGATGGTGATTAACATGAGCAACGTACACAGATGATAAAATTTACACTCAATTGTGCTGACCAGCATGTTTTTGAGTGCTGGTTTCCTAATTCTGACAGCCTGTCTCGTCAGCTTGGCTTAAAGCTAGTTGATTGTCCGATATGTGGCTCGGTGGACGTTATCCGGCCACTTTCTGCCCCTAATTTGTCGACACCCAAGACGCGGTCACGTTCGGCCACGCCAGACCACATAGACCCAAGCCAAATAGATTCAGGTCACATAAATTCAGGGCAAATGGATTCAGGCCAAACAGACGCAGATGAAAGACAGCGCCAGCAGACGAAACAGGTCAGGGGGCCTGTAACATCTGGTGTTGCTGTGCCGCCACCAAGCGATGTCATGCGGAGCATGTTGCGTGATATGCAAAAACTTGTTGAGCGCGATTTCACCCATGTCGGGGATAATTTCGCAGCAGAGGCGCGTAAAATCCATTCAGGAGAAGCTGAAGCTGAAAGTATCTACGGGCAGTGCACGCCAGATGAGCAGGCAGAACTTGAAGAAGAAGGCATTACGGTTGGTGTTCTGCCATGGTTGCCGCCGGATAATTAGGCGCTAGGTAAAGCTTCCAGCCGCGCCATAATTTACCGCTGTTATGGGTGACATTTTGAACGTGCCCATTGGCGTTGGCACAAAGCCTGTTACATCATCAATCAGAATACCGCACTCCTGAAACACGGCGCGTAATTCTGCTGGACGAACGAATTTTTCAAACTGGTGCGTGCCAGCTGGAACAATTTTCAAGACATATTCTGCCGCGAATTTTGCAAATAACAGGGCCGGCATCGTCCGGTTAATTGTTGTTATGACTACGACGCCATCTGGTGCTAACAGTTGTGCAATGGTCTCTGTAAAGGCCTTAATATCAGAAACATGTTCGATGACCTCTGAGGCATAAATAACGTCGAAATGGTGCTGGTAGTCAGCTATAGCGGCAAGCTCTTCTGATGCCATGCAGCGATAATCAATAGCAATATTGTGATCTGTTGCATGCGCTGTGGCGGCGGCAATAGCGCCATCAGAAGCATCAATGGCAGTTACGGTTGCGCCAAGCCGCGCAATAGGTTCTGCCAATAGCCCGCCGCCACAGCCAATATCAAGTATGTTAAGATGCGCAAAAGGCAGGTCTGAGGATGTCTCTGCAGGAACAAGCCCACGATTTTGAATGGATTTGCGAATATAATCTAGCCGGATAGGCGTGAAGAGATGCAGTGGCTTCATCGGCCCTGTTTCATCCCACCAGCTATTTGCGAGTGCGTTAAACCTGTTAATATCACTTTGGTCGATGGTGCCAGCAGGTGTCTTTGGGGCTGTCATTATTGCTCTTTCTTATTTGTCTTATGGCCCGTTGTTTTTACTGCAGGTCTTTCCTGTCCGAAGCAAAAGGTGTAGAAGTGGGCTCATTTATTATGTGAGGCGCCATTCAGGTTTGCATATGCCCTGCTTTGTCCTCGCGATGACTATAGATCAGTTGGAGTAAAATGGCACGTATCGTTCAAAAATTCGGGGGCACTTCGGTTGCTGATCTTGACCGTATCCGCGCTGTTGCACAGCGTGTGAAGGCGGAAGTTGATGCCGGAAACGAAGTGGCTGTGGTGGTGTCTGCGATGTCGGGTACAACAAACCAGCTTGTGGAGTGGAGCCGTGAAATCGGTCCTGTCCATGATGCCCGTGAATATGACGTTGTTGTTTCTACCGGCGAGCAGGTCACCGTTGGCTTGCTTGCAATAGCTTTGCAAAATATCGGGATTGATGCCCGTTCATGGCTTGGCTGGCAGATAGCTCTGCATACAAATGACGTTCATGGGTCTGCCCGCATTGAATCAATTGACACAGACAAGCTAGATGAGCGCCTATCATCAGGTCAGGTTGCTGTTGTTGCTGGTTTTCAGGGGATTGGGCCTGATGGGCGTATCTCTACCCTTGGCCGCGGCGGGTCTGATACATCCGCTGTTGCGCTTGCTGCTGCGCTAAATGCAGATAGATGTGATATCTACACAGATGTTGACGGTGTCTATACTACCGATCCGCGCATGATGCCAAAGGCACGCAAGTTAGAACGTATCACCTTTGAAGAAATGCTGGAGATGGCGTCAGCCGGGGCAAAAGTCTTGGAAACCCGCTCTGTTGCAATGGCGATGCGCTATGATGTTAACCTTCAGGTCCTGTCGAGCTTTTCAGATCAGCCGGGAACACTGGTCGTAAATGAGGAACAGAATATGGAACAGCAGAAAATTAGCGGTATTGCCTATAGCCGTGATGAAGCAAAAATTACACTGGTTGGCTTACCTGATCGGCCAGGTATCGCTGCTTATATTTTCGGTGTGCTTGCTGATAATCATATCAATGTCGATATGATTGTGCAGAGTGCCTCAGCCGATAAGACACAGACAGATATTACCTTCTCGCTTGGCAGCCTTGACGTTGAAAAAGCCATTGGCGTGCTGAAGGCCGAAGAACAGAAACTTGAATATAAAGATATCGTAGGCGATGTAGATGTTGCCAAGATTTCTATCATTGGTACAGCAATGCGAACACAACCCGGAATTGCAAAGACGATGTTTTCGGTGCTGGCAGAAAAGGGTATTAACCTGCATGTCATTTCAACATCAGAAATTAAGATATCGGTGCTTGTTGATACGAACTATACAGAGCTTGCGGTGCGCTCGCTTCATGATGCTTTTCAGTTAGATGAAGCCTAATATCTAGCAGGCTAAACAGACGCTTGCAGATAATAAAAAAAGACGTGTCCAGTATAAATTAAATATTTTTCTTGGTAAAACATTGCAACTTAGGGTATTAATTCGGTAGGATTAGTGTTCGTTTGACTAAAAGGTGGTAGGCAAAATGCTTTCCGAAGGCGAACAGAAGGCCGCAAGCACAGTGAATGCCGATATTGGCTCTGCGCTTCGCGATGCTCGAACAATCGCAGGCATTACGCTTGAGGATGTGGCTCGTCGCACCCGAATTTCCAAAAGCTTTCTTGAATTTATTGAATTAAACCAGTTCGATAAGCTTCCCGGTGTTGGGTATATCCCAGGCTTCATCCGAAATTACTGCACAGCCATTTCAGTTGATCCCGCTCCTTATATTGAGGTGTTCAAAACATCTCTGACTGAAACAGAAGCGAAGCCTGAATATAAATTTCATGTGCAGGCTCTGGTGCCGAAAATGGCTGGTAGTGTTGTTGCAATGATAGTCGTGGCAGCGGCTCTTTCAGGCTATGTCGGCTGGACACTCATTGATTCTGAGGAAATAAGCGACCCTGTTATTGTCGCACAATCATCGCTGATGCCGGCAGATGAAGTTGCGCAAAAGCTGGGCGAGCAGCAAATGGCATTAGCTCCGGTAGCATCCATAATTGATGATAGTGCAGCACCTATTGCTGGTGCGCCTGAAAATGTAGCAGAAGAAACGCTTTATCTTGAGAAACAGACTGCTGAAAGTGATGCGACCATCCCTGTAGAGATGCCGGTTCAGGATGATGTGGCGCAGGCTGAGACGCCTGTGGCTATTCCGCAACCTTTACTAAGCGAACCTAAAACAGAAACGACAGCGACTATTGATACCAATCTGGCGACGCAATCTATTGCTGAAAGCCAAGATAGCACTATCGATACGCCTGTAGCAGTTGCCGGTGCGCAGGCAACATCGCGGCAAATCTCCAGCGAACTTATTATTAAGGCAACCTCGACATCTTGGGTTGAGATAGTGCGTGCTGATGGCGAAGTTTCAGTCTCTAAATTGATGCGTTCAGGCGATAGTCTGGTTGCCACCATCGGTAAAAATTTATTTTTGAGTACGGGAAATGCAGGCGGTCTTACCTTGCAGACCTCTACTATCGAGCCGTTTTCGGCTGGCAATGTTGGTGAAATTCTGCGTGATTTACCGCTTAATTTCGACGCTATTGTTTCACGGCGTGATCTCTCCACCTATTAGCGTTTTATGGCAATAAGGGTTAGCCATAGCCCTGAACTCTGTTTTGCTGGTTTCGGCTAGCCTTTCAGATGGGTCCGGACTATATCTGTATAACGGTAGTGTAACCAAGTGAGGACGTGATAAATGAATGGTCAGGCATATCGTCCTTATCGCCAGATAGGCAGGCGCAAAAGCCGGAAAATTCAGGTTGGATCGGTTGCTGTGGGCGGCGATGCGCCTATTTCTGTCCAGACGATGACAAATACATTAACAACTGATGTTGCCGCAACACTTGCCCAGATTGAGGCAGCGGCTGTTGCTGGCGCAGATATTGTAAGGGTATCCTGTCCTGATGAGGCAAGTACGGTTGCATTGAAGGAAATTTGCAAAAATAGCCCGGTTCCGATTATTGCCGATATTCATTTTCATTACCGCCGCGCGCTTGAAGCAGCGGATGCAGGCGCGGCATGTCTTCGTATTAATCCTGGAAATATCGGCTCTGCTGACAGAGTGGCAGAAGTTGTTAGGGCTGCGCGGGCTAATGGCTGTTCCATGCGTATCGGGGTAAATGGTGGTTCACTTGAGAAACATCTGCTTGAAAAATACGGAGAGCCTTGTCCTGAGGCGCTAGTAGAATCAGCGCTCGAGCATGCAAGATTGCTGCAGGATAATGATTTTCACGAATATAAGATTTCGGTCAAAGCCTCAGATGTGTTTATGGCAGTAGCTGCATATCAGCAGCTCTCCGAGGTTCTGGATTGTCCGCTTCATATTGGCATTACCGAAGCTGGCGGTTTGCGCGCTGGCACCGTTAAATCGGCGATCGGGCTCGGCAATCTTCTCTGGGCAGGTATTGGGGATACAATCCGTGTTTCATTATCTGCAGACCCCACAGAAGAAGTGCGGGTCGCTTATGAAATGCTCAAATCTCTTGGGTTACGCAGGCGCGGTGTAACGGTAATTTCCTGCCCATCATGTGCCCGCCAGCAATTTGATGTGATTAGCACAGTTCAGGAAATCGAAGAGCGGCTTGAACATATTAACAAGCCTCTTACGGTCTCAATTATTGGCTGTGTTGTAAATGGTCCGGGCGAGGCGCGCGAGACAGATATTGGCCTTACCGGCGGCGGTAAGGATACCCATCAGGTCTATATTTCAGGACTTGCTCATCATCGTCTCCAGAATGATGATATTGTCGAGCATGTTGTCTCACTTGTCGAAGAGCATGTCGCCCGCATTGAGAGCGAAGAAGACAGCGCAGAGCTGACCAGCTAACAATGCGCCGCGCCAGAAGGATAATATGATGAAACAGATGCAACCTGTCAGAGGGACGAGCGATCTTATCCCAGAGGAAAAAGCGCGCCAGAACCATGTTATTTCAACAGCCCTAAATGTTGCTGAACGATATGGCTTTCGTGATATGGCAACGCCCATTTTTGAGTTTACAGAAGTATTTTCTCGCCCGCTTGGGGCAAGTTCTGATGTTGTCTCCAAAGAAACCTATACGTTCGAAGATAGGGGCGGCACTAGCCTTACATTACGCCCCGAAGGTACGGCGGCTGCAATGCGGGCTGTTATTAGTAATGGTCTGACGCAAGCCCTGCCGCATCGCTGGTTCTATGCCGGCCCGATGTTCCGGTATGAACGGCCACAAAAGGGCAGAATGCGCCAGTTTCATCAATTCGGCTGCGAGCTTATCGGGCCTCACTCTGCGTTGGCAGATGCTGAAATTATTGGCTGTGGTGCTCAGATTTTAGAGGAGCTTGGGGTTCTTGATAAATGTGTTCTGCATCTGAATTCGCTTGGTGATACCCAGAGCCGGCAGAATTTTCGGGAAGCGCTTATTACGTATTTTAGCCGCTTTTCAGACGATTTATCCGAAGATAGCCGCCGCCGCCTTGAAACAAACCCTTTGCGTATTCTTGATTCAAAGGATGATGGTGACCGTGCCCTTCTTGATGATGCACCGCGCTTGCCTGATTATCTCAGTGATGAAGCGCGCCGCCATTTTGACGGTGTGACAGCCGCTCTTGATGCTGCCTCTATTGGCTGGACGCATGACCCTTTGCTTGTCCGGGGGCTTGATTATTACGCTCATACGGCGTTCGAATTTGTAACAGACGCGCTCGGGGCGCAAGGCACTGTGCTTGGCGGTGGGCGTTATGATGGTCTGTCCGAAACATTGGGCGGGCCTGTTTTGCCGGCTGTTGGATTTGCTGCAGGCGTTGAACGCTTGGCGCTCCTAATTGAACAGCTGCACTTGCCTGGCTCTGACATCGCTGTTTTGGCTGCTGATGAGACAGCAGAGGCAGCTAGTTTTGGGATAGCACAATCATTGCGACATGCCGGCCTATCAGCTGTTCAGCTGATGTCTGGCGCGATGGGTAAGAAGATGAAGCAGGCGCATAAGATGGGATGCCGGTTTGTGGTTATCCTTGGCGCTGATGAGCTTGCCCGCGATGTTGCTATCGTAAAGGATATGCAAACTGGAACACAAAGCGACATTGCGCGCGCTTTGCTAAGTGATGCGATTACGCAAATGATGAAAGGGACAATCTCCGAATGAGCCTTGACCAGAATATGGAAAAAGTACTGGCACGACGTGAAGAAATTGAATCACAATTATCACAGTCTGGCTCACTTTCATCAGATGAGTTAACAAAATTATCGCGTGAATTAGCAGAAGTTCGGCCTGTCGCTGAGCAGGTTGTTGTTGTGCGCCACTTGGCCCAGGCACTTGCTGATGCACGGCAGATGATAGAAGAAGAGGGCGCTGATCCTGAGATGGCTGAAATGGCCGAAGCTGAAATTTCAGAGCTTGGCCCGCAACTCACCGAAGCTGAACATGACCTAAAACTTCTGCTTCTACCTAAAGATACCGATGATTCGCGAAATGCCATTTTAGAAGTGCGCGCCGGAACCGGCGGTGATGAAGCTGCTTTATTTGCGGCTGACTTATTTGGCATGTATCAACGCACAGCATCGCGTTATGGCTGGAAATTTGAGGTCATGGAAATCTCTGAGACAGGGATTGGCGGTTATAAAGAAGCGACAGCGAATATTTCTGGACAGGATGTGTTTGCGCGGCTGAAGTTTGAATCAGGTGTGCACCGGGTTCAGCGTGTTCCTGAAACTGAAACAGGGGGCAGAATTCATACCTCGGCCGCAACAGTTGCTGTTCTGCCAGAAGCTCAGGATGTTGATATTGAGGTTTCTGAATCAGATTTGCGTGTTGATGTATTCCGTGCCTCAGGTCCAGGCGGACAGTCAGTAAACACAACTGATTCAGCTGTTCGGATTACCCATCTTCCCACCGGCATAGTTGTTAGTCAGCAGGATGAAAAATCGCAGCATAAAAACCGTGCCAAAGCGATGAAAATCCTGCGTGCCCGTATTTATGATGCAGAGCGCGCCCGCCAGCAGGCAGAACGCGCAGCATCACGCAAAGGACAGGTAGGGTCTGGTGACAGGTCAGAGCGCATTCGGACCTATAATTTTCCGCAAGGCCGCGTCACAGATCACCGTATCAATTTCACCCTTTATAAGCTTGATAAGGTGCTCGCCGGAGAAGCTATTGATGAGGTGATTGATGCCCTTGCATCAGAAGATCAGGCAGCCCGTCTGGCAGATGGATAGGCCGGAAAATAGCGACGGGCCACCCCAGAGGTGAAATAATGAGCCTCCAGATTACACCATCATCAGACATCCGCTCGGCACGGCCTTTGATAAGCCTGCTTGCTGGTAGGCTGACACAAAGCGCAAGCCCCAGGCTGGATGCAAGCTGGCTGCTTGGCCTGTCACTTGGCCGGGATATAGCTGTTCAGGGTCACGAGGATATCTGTCTTGATGTGGATGCGTGCGCGCGCCTTGGCGCTCTTATGGCGCGCCGCATGAAGGGTGAGCCTGTTTCGCGGTTGCGTGGCAAGCGAGAATTCTGGTCACATGATTTTTATCTGAATGAGGCTACTCTTGACCCCCGCGCAGACACTGAATGTCTGGTTGCTGCGGCCTGCGCGTTTGCTGCCCTAAAACCGCAGGGTGCACGGCCTGCTCAGATACTGGATTTAGGTACAGGTTCAGGATGCATTCTGCTCTCGCTCCTCCTAGAACAGCCAGATGCGAAGGGTGTCGGAACCGATATAGCTGCGCTTGCTATTGCACAAGCACGGGCAAATGCCGCTATGTTGGGGGTGGCACCGCGTGCCGCCTTTCATCAGACGAGCTGGTGCGACCCTATCGCAGGCGTGTTTATGCCGGGCCTGTTTGATATCATAACATCCAACCCGCCTTATATAGAGTCGCAGGCCTTGCTATCGGCAGATGTTGCTGATTATGACCCGCATCACGCCCTTTTTGCGGGTGCTGATGGCCTTGATGACTACCGGACATTATTACCGCGCCTGCCGGCTCTTATGCATCGACATGCTCGGGCCTTTATTGAGATAGGATCAACCCAGAAAGACGCGGTCAGCGCGCTTGCTATAGAGAGCGGTTTGGCTGTTTGTGGCATTGAATTGGATTTTTCTGGACGAGACCGATGTCTCATTCTCACCTGTGAGTAATTATTTCCTTGAAATTACTTTTACAACATGGTCAAAAGAAACATAGCGCTTCGGGTTTAACCCCTGAAGCCCCAGACACATACCGACATATTTTTGTGGAAATTGTGCAGCCCTGACTGAAATTATGGCAGTGAATTCTTAATGAGACAAAATCAAGCGCAGAATCAGAAGCGGTCACGCGGAAGAGGTCGCCGTACCGGTGGGTACGGTCAGACAAATATCAACCGTAACACCACGTTCGAATCAAACGGTCCAGAAGGACGGTTAAGAGGGAACGCTCAACAGCTTTATGAAAAATATACAGCTCTTGCCAATGATGCGAACACAGCAGGCGAGCGCATTTCTGCAGAAGCTTGTAGCCAGTTTGCTGATCATTATTACCGAATCAATCAGACGATTGTTATGGCAGCTGAACAGCAACGTCGCACGCAAGACGAGCAGCGTGCTAGCCGCCGGCCAGTGCACGCATCTGCTGACGACGCATCAGATGATAGCAGTGCTGGCGATGCACCTGCACCAGATGAGCAATCATCAGAGGCATCCTCATCCGACGAGTCTTCATCGGACGAGCCCTCATCAAATAAAACGTCATCAAATGAGAAGCCATCAGGCGAAAAGCCACCTCGCAAGGTAGCTGCCAGAAGGAAGCCAGCTAAAGGGCCAGAAGACGAAGACTCGTCTGAAGCTGTCGCCTGATAAGCGTTTAGAAGGTTTATTCTGTGAGCTGATAGCTGTCGCCGCACCGGATCGTACCGGGCGTGGTGATGCGCGCAAACATGCCAAGGTCACTATGATTATAGTGGGTGCGCATCATGCCTAGTAAATCTGTATCTGATGTGGCTGTGTCCGGGTCTACGCTGATAGCAGCGCAGCGCCCAACAGGCTCTATTATCTCTAGGGTAACTGACCCTATTGTTATGATACGTCCCGCCCAGTCCAGCTCTTCGAAGGGCGTTTCTGTTTCAAGCACGAGGTTCAAACGGAATCGCCGGTTATCAGGTGGCGTAGAAGTAAGTGCCCCAAAATCTGTAAGGGAAGCACTGCCACCAAGTGAAATCCAAGGTGCGGGTGTATCTGTATAAGCCTCACCGCTAAGCCGGCAAAGACGGGGCTGGCCCAGAAAGATTTCTGGCTGGCGTTCATAAAGTGCTTCCATAAGAGGTGTGGCAGCGTTAGCAGGCGCCCGCATGATTTCTATGCCGTAATGCAGCAATATCAACTGCTCATGGCCCTCATCCGGCAAAAGCTGCCATCCAGCAACGCCGCTGGCAGCGCAAAGCTGAATAAAATGACGCTTATTCATCCAGCCAGTGCCAAGCTTTTTATGGGTGATGGGTGAGCCGGTTGTAATGGCATATTCGCGGTCACCCGGCAGGCAGGCATTAGCCAAAAGAGCGCAGGATTCAAGCGTTTCTCCAGCGAAACCCTTTACCGGAAAGCGCCAGATTGACTGAAGCGTTCTGGTGAGCTCATGCGTCATTATTTGTCCAGAGCTGCTTGTTCAACAGCCTTTTTTGAATGGGATCGGAAAGGCGTGTCGCTAATTTGGCTTTCAAGCAAGGCGATGCTGGCCAAGAAGTCATCACGTTCAGAGTCAGGAAGCCCCTCTGCGGTCGGCAATTGCACTGTCAGAGGATTGAGCTGCCGGTTATTCACCATGATTTCATAATGAAGATGCGGCCCTGTGGAGCGCCCGGTGCTGCCAACAAAGCCAATAACATCGCCCTGTTCCACATAACGTCCAACAACAGCACGAGACGCTATACGTGACATATGAGCATATGCGGTTTTGTAAGTACTGTTATGCCGAATCCGGATATATTTGCCATAATTCCCGTTCCAGCCCGATGATTCGACAACACCCGAACCAGCTGCCAGTATTGGCGTTCCTTTTGGCACGGCGAAATCGATACCGCGATGCATGGCACTAAACCCTGTTACAGGGTGTCTGCGCACGCCAAACCCTGAGCTTAAGCGGGCACCGTTTACGGGCGTGCGCATTAATGTGCGGACGGCTGAGTTACCGTTACGATCATACCAGCTGGTTTTTCCTGTCGCTGACACATGACGGAAAAACTCTATCTTATTGCCAGACAAAATAATGCCGGCATAAATAAGCTCTCCAGATGATAATTCAGTACCTGTTAACGCATCGACTGTTTTTTCATAAATCAATTCGAACTGGTCATTTGGGCGAATCTGGCGCTGAAAGTCGACAGAAAAGCCCATAACGCGAACAAATTCATCCAAAGTAGTCGGCGGTATCTTCACCTGACTGGCAGACCGATAAAGAGAATAATCTATAATATTTCCAGATTGTACAAGCTGGCTGCTCAGGGGCCTAAGCGCCTTGAGGGATATCCAGCCCCCTAATTCCTCGGATTTTAAGGCGAACAAATCAAGATATGCCCCGTCACGTCCCGATAGGCCAGAGCGTTTGAGGCGCGGCACATGCACTTGAAGGGCTGTTACAGCCTCATCACTATCGAATCCGAGGGTAAATTTTGTTCCTATCTGAAGACGCCGAAGGTCCATCTGGACAGCGAGCGCTTTGGAAATGGCGGACCGGGCCTGAGCTGGCGCGCCGCCCCGTGCGAGCAATTTTGCCAAAGTATCACCCTTAGCCATTGTAACTGTTACTTCAGACAGCAGCTCTTGGTTTGTTTCACGCCGCACCATCTCTGTAAGGCTCGCAGCTGATTCCGGTAGAATGGCACTAAGGGCCGGGCGATTCGTCGGTAATGCAATATCAACAATTTCACCGCCCCATGCTTCGATAAAATCAGGTCGTGGTTGGGGGGTAAGGTCACGACTCTTCTCATGCCAGGCTGATTGCTCTGTAAGGGATGAGGTGTCGGATGGAATAATGCTTTGTAGGGATACTGATAGTGGAGCACCATGCGAATCGGCAGATACTGGCACGTTACTGTTCACACCGGCAGCATATCCATGCGCACTGGCGATAATAAGACAGCTTGTAGCAAGCGATAAGATGGCAGACCGATTATGTCTGATTCTGGTAAACACAGTGTTGATTCGGTCCAAAACAAATCTCGCATATTGATAAAGTGCGTTAGGCGATGAGCCCATAATTAAGAAGTAACGCTATGTCAGAAAACATAGGCATAACGCTAATAGGC
>DGJU01000025.1:42195-42915 GCA_002387605.1 Alphaproteobacteria bacterium UBA4588
CTAACCAAAAACAAGATAGTGATAAAACTGTTTGATTTGGGCGTCAAATTCTTTGTCCCGCTTCTCCAGAGGCAAAAGATAAAACTTGCTCTTCGTGATCGACCTGCTATAGTAATCTTCCCGTTTTGAATTGTCTTTTGCAACGATGGCGGCATCAATAATGCATAATTACTTATTATTGAGGTCGGTTGGTAACGTCAGCGTAAGCTGAGGCTAGTAAAAGATGCAAACAGGGGGCATTTTGAAGGGCTTTTTAGCTGTAATATTGGCTGCTAACTGCTTCAGAATGTTTTGAAAAGTCGTTTTTTATGAGCGCAGTCTGGGAGTAAGGCAGTGATGCCAGAACGAGGTTGCAAAAAAAAGTTCATAAAAATTCAATTTTTCTGTTTTTAGGGTTTGACACTGGATGATGTCCAGCATATAACCCCCAAACTCGCCGACGACCTTGTCGGCGTTTATTGTCTGAGGGCTTCGAAACGAAGTGTTTTTTGGACGCGCTGTTTGAAATTGTAAGATGTTATGAAAGGGATTCGTGGGTGGCGATGTTCGTATGAATGTCGTCCTGTGCAAAAAATAAAAAGCACGCCTTAACGAATCCTGAAATGAATCACTATTTCAAGACTTCGGTCTTGAACTTAGCTCATGGATAGAAAACTTAAGGCGGGCAATCATCCAGATACTTGTATCTGGACAGTCTAACTTGAGAGTTTGATCCTGGCT
>DGJU01000025.1:43020-43249 GCA_002387605.1 Alphaproteobacteria bacterium UBA4588
AGTGGCGCACGGGTGAGTAACACGTGGGAATCTGCCCTTTTGTTCGGGACAACAGTTGGAAACGACTGCTAATACCGGATACGCCCTTCGGGGGAAAGGTCCGCCGCAGAAGGAGGAGCCCGCGTCCGATTAGCTTGTTGGTAGGGTAATGGCCTACCAAGGCGACGATCGGTAGCTGGTCTGAGAGGATGGTCAGCCACACTGGGACTGAGACACTGCCCAGACTCCT
>DGJU01000070.1:0-15954 GCA_002387605.1 Alphaproteobacteria bacterium UBA4588
CGGCAATTTTGCCACAATTTTCTTCACATCATGAATAAAGCCCATATCGAGCATTCTATCAGCTTCATCCAGCACAAAATATTCGATATGACCAAGATGACATAACCCCTGATTAACAAGGTCCAGAAGCCGGCCAGGTGTTGCAACAATCACATCAACGCCGCGTTTTAAAGCAGCAACTTGCGGGTTCTGACCAACACCGCCAAAAATCGATGTTTGTTTAAAGGCGATATGACTGCCATAGAGTTTGATTGAGTCAGCAATCTGAATCGCAAGCTCACGGGTTGGCGCCAGAATAAGGGCCCGCGGATGACGGGCTTTACTCTCAACCTGCTTGGCATTCAGGTGATGCAATATTGGCAGAGAAAACGCAGCCGTCTTGCCTGTACCAGTTTGGGCAATACCAAGAAGGTCATGTCCTTCGATGACCTTAGGGATTGCCTGAACCTGAATTGGTGTTGGCTCTGTATAGCCTGCTTCTAATAGCGCGCGCACCAGCGACTGATTCAGTCCCAGCGCATCAAAATTTGTACTGTCCAAAATGTTACTTTCATCAACCCCATTCGGGTTGAGCATGAGGCCCGGATAAACATCGAGCGATTATATCAAGGCATTACTACGAGCCATCTGCCTCCGTTGCAAACATAAAACGCTTTATCATATTCTGCTTATGCCAAAACTGTCTGCATAATAGAGCTAATAATGAGCTTTTTAAGCCTATCCTGCCCGTCATCTGTGAACAGGTTAGCGCCATAAAGCTGTTGAAAGCTGGCTCTGTTTGTAATGTTGAACACACAAGATGAGGTGATAAGCCAGTGCAGTTCCAGCGCATCATTATTGGAATGGAACTCGCCTGCCTCAGAGCCCCTTTTGATAAGGCGCTCTAGAGCAGCAATCGCTGATAGATTCACAGCAGAAATGATATCAGAGGTTGCCAGATGGCGCGCCTGATGGATATTTTCGATCTGAATTAATCGCACAAAATCAGGGTGGTTGCGGTGATAATCAAAGGTAAAGCCGATGAGCCGGATGAGCGCCTCACCAGCAGGGTAACCCTCTAGGTTAAGCTCGTTTTCTGCGGCTCTTACTTTTGCGTAGGCTGCCTCTAATACAGTAATATAAAGCTGTTTTTTATCGGTAAAATAATAATAGACCATCCGTTTGGACGTTTCGGTCTGCCGGGCAATATCATCCATGCGGGCACCTGAAAACCCGTCTTTTGCAAAAATGGCTGTTGCTGTTTCCAGAATATTATTTTTCACCGCATCTGGGTTTTGCTGCCATTTTCGCCGTCTTATATTATCTGCTACCATGACCTGCCCATAACTGATTTTGCTGGTATTTTGCGCGCCTCGAAACTATAAGCCACCGCAAATAATTGACAAATTAACTAAATAGTACATTTTAAGAGTCACGGCGTAAACTGAAACCGGCAATGGCCGGTAGGGCGGGGCTTTTCATGAAGACATCCATTGCAACGGTCACTCTTGCAGGTGAATTGCCGGAAAAGCTATCTGCCATAGCAGCGGCCGGTTTTGATGGTATTGAGATTTTCGAGCAGGATTTTATCGCCTATGATGGCACCCCGCGCGAGGTAGGCCAGCATGTGCGTGACCATGGTCTTGATATTATGCTATTTCAGCCGTTCCGTGATTTCGAAGGCTTGCCCGAGCCTGAACGGACGCGCGCCTTTGAGCGGGCAAAATGTAAATTCGATGTAATGGGGGAGCTTGGTGTTGACCTGATGCTGGTATGCTCATCCCTGCATCCCAAAGTCATTGGCGGCATTGACCGGGCGGCTGATGATTTACATGCCTTGGGAGAGCTTGCATCCCAGCACGGCGTCCGGATTGGTTATGAAGCCTTGGCATGGGGCGCTTATGTAAATGATCACCGTGATGCGTGGGAGATTGTGCGGCGTGCAGACCATGACCATGTTGGCCTTATCGTTGATAGCTTTCATACCCTTGGCCGCTCCTTATCGCCTGACAGCATCCGTTCAATTCCCGGCGATAAAATATTTTTTGTCCAGCTGGCAGATGCCCCCCTTATCACCATGGATTTACTTTATTGGTCACGTCATTTTCGTAATATGCCCGGAGAAGGCGATCTTGATGTAACAGCCTTTATGCGCGCTGTTATGGCAACCGGATATAACGGGCCTATCTCGCTCGAAATTTTCAATGATAGTTTTAGAGGCGGCAATCCTGATATGATTGCACGTGATGGTTACCGCTCCTTAAGAGCTATTATGGATGATGTTCACCGCAGTGAGCCAATAACCTGCATGCCGCTGCCAGCCATGCCGCCGCGGCCTATAATTCAGGGCGTTGAATTTGTTGAATTCGCAGCCTCCCAAACAGGGGCTGATACATTAGCCGCCATATTGCTGCCGATGGGGTTCACCAGAGCGGTTCATAAAAATAACCAGAATATCATTCTGTTCCAGCAAGGCGATACCCGCATCATTGTGAATACAAGCCATCATGATAGTGCTGCGCTGGCAGACGGCGCCAAAGTCTGTGATATCGGGCTTCATATTGATAATGCCGATAATGCTATCACGCGCGCAAAAGAGCTTCGGGTGCCGCTCTTCACCAGCCCGTTACTAAGTGGTGAGTTGTCCCTGCCCGCTATCCAGTCAGTTGGCGGCACCATAATTCATTTTATCGAAGCAGATTCCAAGCATCAGATAAAGTGGCACGATGATTTTATCGCCTGCTCTCCGGCCGAGCCAGAAGACTGCAACATTACCGGTATCGACCATCTAGCGCTCAGCATGCCCTACTCAGATATGCTCTCATGGTCTCTGTTCTACACATCCCTGTTTGAGGTTCAAAAACATCCAATTGTTGATGTGATTGACCCTGCCGGTGTCATTCGCTCGCAGGTAATAGAATCTTCAGATAAATCATTCCGCCTTACCCTGAACGGCAGTGATACTAATCGCACGCTGGCAGGATATTTTGTTGAAAGTAACGCAGGCTCTGCTGTTCAGCATATTGCCCTGACAACCTCAGACATATTTAGCATCGCAGAAAAGCTAGCTGGAACAGGTTTTGAGACATTGGCGATACCGGCCAATTACTATGATGATATTCGGGCGCGGTTTGGCTTTGATGAGACCGCTTTGAGCGCCATCAAGCAGTTCAATATTCTGTATGATGAAGATGAGAATGGCGCCTTCTACCAGCTTTATAGCGTCCCTTATGGCGACGGGTTTTTCTTTGAAATTATCCAGCGCGTTGATGGCTATCAAGGGTATGGCGCTGCCAATGCACCCTACCGGACAGCCGCATTAAAACGCGTCTTATCTCAAAAAAACGCCCCGGCGCGCTAACAGCATTACCGCTCAAAACCATGCGACGTGATGTCCGACACGCTCATTTTAGGGGCTTGCATAATCCGCAAGACAGGCTTTCACAAATGCAATAAAGACGCGCGCTTTTTGTGGCTGGAGCCGGCGCGACGGCGTCAAAGCTGTTACCCTCGCCCGGTCGTCTGGCACAATAGCGCGGCATACTTGAACCAGCCTGCCAGCGCGTAACGGCGCGCGGCAATATAATTCTGGCAGCAGCGCAACCCCGCCCTCCTGCAAAACAATATCGCGCAAAATAACCGGATCATTAATACTGGTAAGTTGTGATGTATCTAATATCTGCCTGCCGCTCGGGCTACGCACAGGAAGCGCTTGCATCTGATACCGCCTCTCGCAGAATTGCAGATGTGGCTTTAAGGTTGATAGCTTATCATCCATGCGATGTTTCTGGGCATAGTCCTGCGAGCAGACCCAGATAAGGGGTGTATCTGATATTGTCTGCGCTATCAGGCTTGAATCATCTATTGGTCCGACCACAAAAGCGACATCAAGATCTTCGCGCATGATATTTACAGGGTGGGATGTCACCATCACCTGAACAGTAATATCAGGATAGTTACGGCTAAATTCTGCCAGCCTGCCGCCGATAACTTCGCGGCCAAATGCCATCGGAAGTGAGAGTTTCAGCGTGCCGGTCGGGCTATGCCGCAGGCCTGAGAGAGCTTCATCAGCATTATTCACATGGTCAAGAATTGTCTGCGCATGCTGAAGGAATATCTCGCCTTCAGCTGTCAGCCTGAATTGCCTTGTATTACGATCAAATAATCGCAAATCAAGGTCATCTTCGAGCCGCGAGAGAGTTCTGCTTACCGTTGATACTGGCATGCCAAGGCGCATCGCCGCAGACCGGATACCCATCGTCTCTCCGACAGCAACAAAAACAGGCAAATCGTCAGTGTTCCATTTCATGAACAAAATATCCATATATTGATATATTGTTCATACTATCAGCATGCCCTATTCTTGCAACGTTAAAAACCTTTCCGCTCATGTTGCAAAGGAGCATACCATGACAACCCGTGATTATGATGATGTGCCGGGCACCTATGTTCTCGATAGTCGCACCTACCGTAAGGGCTATCATTTGAATATGTTCCTGATGACTTTGAATAAGTCAGAGTGCCGGGATGTGTTTGCGGCAGACGAAGCAGGCTACCTCTCCGGCTTTAAGATAACAGAGCTACAAAAGCAGGCTGTTTTAGACAGAGATTATCTTGGCATGTTGAAGCTGGGGGCTAACGCCTATTATGCATTTAAGCTCGTCAGCCATGACCGCCACCCACCCCAAGTCATGTATGGCAAAATGAACAGACCAGAGCTGAGTTTTGATGAATTTCAGGACATGATGCTCAAGGGTGGGCGCCCCATTGATGGCAATAGAAGTAAGAAGGAGACACCTAATGGCTAGAATTATGGCAGGTATGGGAACTTCGCACGTACCAGGCGCTGGTGCTGCAATGGATAATGGAAAGACAGGCGAGCCTTATTGGGAGCCTTTATTCACCGGCCTTGAGCCGTTACGCAAATGGCATAGCCAGAATGTTCCGGATGTGAATATCATTGTCTTTAATGACCATGCGACCTCATTTTCTCTGGATAATTATTCTACCTTTACCATTGGCGTTGCCGAAGAATTTCAGCCCGCCGATGAAGGCTGGGGGCCGCGCAAGGTGCCCGTAGTAGAGGGGCATCCAGAACTGGCATGGCATCTGGTTGAAGAGCTAATTTTTGAGGAATTTGACATGGCTGTTGCCGGTAGCCTTGATGTTGATCATGGCCTAACAGTGCCGCTCTCAATTGCCTATGACCAGCCGGAAAAATGGCCAACTAAAGTCATCCCGCTTTGTGTAAATGTTATCCAATATCCGCAACCAACACCGCTGCGCTGTTTTAAATTAGGACAGGCAATCCGGCGTGCCGTTGATAGTTTTGATAAGGATTTGAGCGTTGGTATCTGGGGAACAGGCGGGCTATCGCATCAGCTTGGCGGTGAGAGAGCCGGTGTTGTGAATCCGAAATTCGATAACACCTTTTTAGATAATATGACGAAAGACCCGATGGCCAATACCCGGATAAGCCATACTGATTTTATCCGTGAGGCAGGTTCTGAAGGTATTGAAATGATTATGTGGAATGTGATGCGAGGTGCCCTCAATGAGACGGTAAAAGAAGTCTATCGTTTCTATCATATCCCGGTTTCTGCTACCGCTTATGGTGGCCTTATTCTGGAAAATGAATAATGTCGTTCTGGAGAAAAAATAATGCGTAAAATCAGACTTGGTGTAGCAGGGGCAAGCGGAGCGTTTGGCACAAAACATCTTGAAGCCCTCACACAAATTGAAACAGCCGAAATTACCGCTGTAATGGCACCCTCTCAGGATAAAGCGCGCGACGCGGCAATAGCATTTTCTGCCGCCCACGCCTTCGATGATTTTGATAGGTTTATTACCTGTGATGAGATAGATGCTGTCATTCTGGCAACCCCGACGCAGATGCATGCTGAGCAGGGCCTGAAAGCAATGCGCGCTGGCAAGCATGTGCTTATCGAAATTCCCATGGCAGATAGTCTTGCTGATGCAAACGCGCTGGTTGCGATGCAAAAACAAACTGGGCTCATCGCCATGGCAGGCCATGTCCGGCGCTTTAATCCGTCCCATCAATGGATCAATAACCGCATCCGTGCTGGCGAGATATCTATTCAGCAGATGGATGTGCAAACCTATTTTTTCCGCCGCACGAATATGAATGCCAAGGGTGAGGCACGCTCTTGGACAGACCATCTTCTCTGGCATCATGCCTGCCATACGATTGACCTGTTTCAGTATCAATGCGGTGAGGAGGTAAGCGAAGTTCATGCTGTTCAAGGCCCACTTCATCCTGAGCTTGGCATTGCGATGGATATGTCCATTATTATGAAGACAGGCAGCGGAAAATTATGCACCCTATCTTTATCTTTTAACAATGATGGGCCTTTGGGGACTTTCTTCCGCTATATTTGCGACAAGGGCACCTATAATGCCCGTTATGATGATTTATTTGATGGGCATGACACCCAGATTGATGTGTCAGACATTGATGTATCAACAAACGGTATTGAGCTGATTAACCGTGAATTTATCGCTGCCATTCTTGCCGGCAGAGAGCCCAATGCCAGTCTTGTTAATTGTTTGCCAGCCATGCGGGTGATGCATGAAATTGAGCAGAAAATGACCCGCTCGCCACATCAGTGAGGAACATAAAGCAGCCAATGACACATCAGACCTCCATTCCTTTTTTGCAGTTCCGCGGCGGTAGCTCCAAGGGGGTCTATTTGCATCGCCATGACCTGCCATCAGACCCTGCCATTCGAGATGATGTTTTGAAATGGATTATGGGCGCGCATGGCGATCCGCGTCAGATAGATGGGTTGGGCGGGGCAGACCCGCTTACCTCAAAAATCGCTATCATTGGGCCCTCTAGCCATCCTGACTGCGATATTGATTATCATTTTATGCAAGCGATTATTGGCGAAGACCGGCTGGACGACACCCCAAATTGCGGCAATATCCTCTCAGCTGTTGGCGCCTTTGCCCTAGAAACTGGGCTACTTGACTGCAAGGCTGATACAGCGTCCATCTCAATTTTCATGACCAATAGCGGCAATCAATGCCGGCTTGAATTCCCTGTTCTGGATGGCTTGCCTCTTTATCACGGCACTGCACAGATTGATGGTGTTGCCGGAACAGCCGCGCCTGTTATGTGTGTATATCAAGACTTAGCAGGGTCAGCCTGCGGCAGCCTCCTGCCAACCGGTTCTGCCCGCGATATGTTTGATGGTATTTCGGTCACTTGTATTGATAATGGCATGCCTGTTATTTGCCTTAACGCCTCTGATTTTGGCCTTGAGGGCACTGAAACACCCGATGAGTTAAACGCAAATACAGCCCTGAAAGAGCGGCTTGAGCGTATCCGCCTTGTAGCCGGTCCTGCAATGGGTCTTGGGGATGTCAGCACAAAAGCTGTTCCCAAAATGTGCCTGATATCTGCAGCCCGTTTTGGGGGTAGTTTTTCAACCCGCTCCTTTATTCCAAAGACCTGCCATAAAGCCATTGGCGTTCTGGGCGCTGTCTCGGCTGCGACAGCTGTTTGTCTTGAGGGAAGCGCTGTCCATGATAGCGCTGCGCTTCCGGCTTCGGATGAAAAATCCATGAGGATTGAACATCCCTCTGGTGTTTTTGATGTTCAGCTGAATTTCAAACAGGGGGCTATTATGAGTGCAGGCTTGTTGCGTACGACCCGTCTTCTGGCCCGCGGAGAGGTCTTTGTGCCAACATCTGTCTGGGCTGGCCCTATAAGGAGCGATAAAGATAATGGCTGAAAATACACCGCCCTTTTCTGATATACATCCCATTACGGGCAAAAAAAGCTGTATGCCGCCAGACCCTGATACCCGCACGCCCCGTTTTATAGCGCCCCCCGGATCGTGCGATACCCATTGTCATGTGTTTGGCCCGCATGCGCTATTTCCCTATCATCCAACCTCCTCCTATCACCCGCCCGATGGCCCGCGTGAGGCGCTGGCAACATTGCATGCAACATTAGGGATAGAGCGTGCTGTTATTGTTCAGGCAAGCTGTCATGGCCCTGATAATAGGGCAATGCTGGATGCGATTGCCCATAACCCAAAAAATATGCGGGGGGTCTGTATTGCCGATGATAGCTTTTCAGATGAGGATTTTGCCGATTTACATGCAGGCGGCATCAGAGGCATTCGATTTAATTTTGTAACCCATCTTGGCGGCACGCCCGATCTTGAAATGATGAGCCGTGTATTGGCGCGGGTAAAGCCGCTCGGCTGGCATCTTGTTATTCATGTGAACGCCGAAGATATTATCACGTTTCAGGATTTCTTTTTAAAATTTGATATGAATATTATTGTCGATCATATGGGGCGTGTTCCAACCTCGCATGGCGTCCATCAGCAGGCATTTACAATTCTGAAAGAGTTCATCAAACGGGATAATTGGTGGGTAAAAATTTGTGGCTCAGAACGGATATCTAGTGCAGGTCCGCCTTTCTATGATGCCATCCCCTTTGCACAGGAGCTTGTTGAGAGCGCGCCTGACCGGACATTATGGGGTACTGACTGGCCTCATCCTAACATCAAAACATTCATGCCAAATGATGGGGACTTGTTAGATTTAGTTCCTCTTCTGGCGCGGGATCAGATATTACAAAAGAAAATTCTCGTTGATAACCCAGCTCGTCTCTACGGGTTTGACTGATAAAGCAGAGGAATAATCATGGAACATGTTGCGGTAAAAAATATCACACGGACAGAGTCTCATATCGCCGATGCATTAGGTCAGTGCGGCGCATCCACGGTTCATGAAGCACAAGGCCGTCAGGGCATGTTAAAACCCTATATGCGGCCGATTTATGCTGGCGCGCAGATTGGCGGAACAGCTGTCACGGTTCTGGCTCATCCGGGCGATAACTGGATGGTGCATGTCGCCATCGAACTCTGCCAGCCAGGTGACATTCTGATTATCGCGCTTGTCTCAGAAAATACAGACGGCTTTTTCGGTGACCTTCTTGCAACCTCTGCTCAGGCGCGCGGTGTAAAGGGGCTGGTTATTGATGCAGGTGTGCGTGATGTTGCTGACCTTAAAAAAATGGCGTTTCCTGTCTGGTCGCGGGCTGTCTCATCACAAGGAACGGTTAAAAATACACCAGGGGCTGTGAATGTTCCGATTATTTGTGCCGGCCAGCTTGTCTTTCCAGGTGATGTGATTGTTGCAGATGATGATGGTGTCTGTATTGTTGCCCGCTCAGAAGCTAATGATAGTCTTGCCGCCTCCCATGCCCGGATTGCCATGGAAGAGGAAAAACGTGTTCAACTGGCCGCAGGCGAGCTAGGACTTGATCTTTATAATATGCGCGAGCGACTGGATGATGTTGGGTTTCGGTATGTTGAAACTTTGGATGAACTTGGTCGCTTCAATGGCATTGACTGCAAGAATAAAGGATAGGGTCTATGATTATTGATTGCCACGGCCATTACACAACAACCCCTCCTGCAGTAGAAGCCTATCGCGCCCAGCAAAAAGACCTGTTGAAATCCAATCCAGATCATCTGTTTAGCAAAGGAGATATTTCCCTCTCAGATGATGAAATCAGAGATACTATTATCAATAACCAGCTGAAGCTTCAGCAAGAGCGTGGCACCGATTTAACAATCTTTTCGCCGCGCGCAAGCTGGATGGGCCACCATATCGGTAATGCCAGTACATCCAAGGCATGGACCGAACAACAGAATGATTTAATCAAACGGGTCTGCAGCCTGTTTCCGGATAATTTTGCGCCAGTCTGCCAATTACCCCAAAGCCCCGCTACAGACATGAAAACCAGCATTGCTGAGCTTGATCGCTGCGTTAACCAGATGGGCTTTATCGGCTGTAATCTTAATCCTGACCCGTCTGGCGGGACATGGACAGAGCCGCGGCTTGGCGAGCGTTACTGGTATCCGTTTTATGAAAAAATGGTTGAGCTTGATGTGCCGGCAATGATCCATGTATCAGGCGCCTGCCATCATAGCCTTGATACTACGTCCAGCTATTATCTAGGGGCAGATACAACTGCCTTTACACAATTAATGTTCTCAGATGTGTTTACTGATTTCCCTGACCTTAAAATCATTATCCCGCATGGCGGCGGCGCAGTGCCCTATCATTGGGGCCGGTTCCGCGGCATTGCACAGGATAAAGGTCTTGGCGATCTGAATGAGCGAATGCTGAATAACATCTATTTTGATACATGTGTTTATCATCAAAAAGGGATTGATTTACTGTTACAGGTCATTCCGCTCAAAAATATTCTATTTGCGTCTGAGATGATCGGGGCAGTACGGGGAATAGACCCGCTTTCCGGTCATTATTATGATGATACAAAACGCTATATTGACGGGGCAACAAGCCTCACGGATGCTAACAGAAAAATGATCTTTGAAGATAATGCCAGACGCGTCTTTAGCCGCTTGGCTACTAACATAAAATAGCGTGCCGCAGGCAGTTAAGGACATAAGTTATGAGTATAATAAAGATTGGCTTGATTGGCGCTGGTTCTATTGGTGTCCGGCATATTATGGCGATAGACGCCCTGTCGGATGTAGCGCTGGTCGCTATTGGCGATCCCTCACCAGCGGCTCAGAAAATCGGAACAGAACGCAGCATTCCTGTGTTTGCTGATGCTGATAAAATGCTAAGCGCTGGCGGTATTGATGCTGTTATTATTGCAACACCTACTGAGCGCCATCATCAAGATGTGATGGCAGCGCTCCGCCATAAAGTCACCGTACTTGTCGAGAAGCCGATTACGGCAACCCTTGCTGAAGCGCAGGAAATTACAAAGTTTGCGGCTCAGCAGAATTGTCATGTTCTTGTAGGGCATCAGCGCCGTTATTACCCTTGCGCAGCAGAAGCGCGCACGATAATCCAGAGCGGCCAGATTGGCACGCTACTCGGCGTAACAGGACAATGGACAACCAAAAAAGATGATGATTATTACGCACCAGAATGGCGGCGTGATGTAAAGGCTGGTCCCATCCTAACAAATCTTATCCATGAATTTGATCTGCTACGATTTATCTGCGGGGATATCACATCTGTCTCAGCAGAACTAACCCGCCATGACCAAAATTTCGATAAAGAAGATGCTGTTGCTATCAGCCTGAAATTTGCCAATCAGGCAGTTGGTACGTTCTTCTTGTCGGACCGCACCCCCTCACCTTGGACATGGGAGATGGCGCTTGGCGAGAGCGAGCGCTTCCCGAAAACAGGGCAGAATGCGATCCGTTTTATGGGCAGCAAAGGCGCGCTAGAATTCCCCAACCTTGTCTTATGGACCTATCCAGAGGGCACAGGGGATTGGCGGAACGAGACAAAACCTCAGCCCATCGAGACCCCCTTCATTGATGCTTATATCGCGCAATGCACGCACTTATGTGCTGTTGTGCGGGGAGAAGAAACCCCCATCATTGATGCGGAAAATGGCGCCAAGTCATTAGCAGCCACCTTGGCCGCCGCCACCTCTGCTGAAACTGGCAACCGCATCACCCTTGGATAGGGGGCGTGGCTACGCCTCGCTATTTTCCGGCCCGCACCCCTCAGCTATTTTGGCTGCCTGAGGTGGCAAGGATATAGCGGCGGAAGACGGAGAGAAGCGGCGGGATAAAGAATAGGGTTGCAATAGTTGAGAGCCCCAGCCCACCAAATACGACAACACCGATACCGCGATACAATTCTGAGCCAGCGCCGGGGAAGATAACAAGCGGCAACAGACCAAAAAGCGAGGTGAGCGTCGACATGAAAATCGGCCTTATCCGGTTACTGGTTGCTTCGATAATCGCATCAGACACCGAAAGCCCATCTTCTTTAATATGCAGCACTGTCTGTTCAACCATCAAAATAGCGTTATTCACAACAACACCGGTCAGGATAATAAAGCCAAGCATGGTCAGCATATCCAATGGTTGGCGAATAAAGATGTTGAGGAAGGCAAGCCCCAGCAATCCGCCTGCGCCTGCAACCGGTATTACGACCAAAATAATCAGCGGCAACATAAAGCTCTTCAGCAAAATCGCCATCAGCAGATAGATCACAATAATGGCGGTGAGTACATTTTCCTGCATCGCCTGCCATGTCTGTTTCAGCTCACTTGCCGCGCCAGAAATATCAACTGACACGCCATTATTACTGAGCTGAGACGATAAGCTGGGCAGAATATCATTCTGAATGACAGCAATGCTATCTTCGAGCGTTACGCCCTCATGTGGCCTGAGCTGAATGGTCATCATAATCTGACCACCAGAGCGCCGGATTTCCTGCGGTGCATTGACAAAATCAATGCGCGCTAAATCAGCCAGAGGAATAATCGACCCATTGCGGGCAATAATCGGCAAGGCCTGTAGCTCATCAATTGCCATAGTGCTGGCCGTATTACCGGTTAGCTGTAGGTCAACCAGATTGCCATTATAAGGGATTTGGTTGATTACAATGCCATCATTAATGACATCAACAGCATTGACGAAATCACGTACCGTCACACCCGCCCGCGATAGGGCCAGCATATCAGGTTCAATTTTGATCTGGGCAGCACTATTATTTAAGCCTGGCCTTACCCTGATCTGATTGCCATCACGGCGCGGAAAACGTTTATTGATGGCCCCATTCAGGCGCGCAATAATCGGCTCAATCGTCTCGAGGCTACTGCCCATAACATCAATATCTATTGAGCGTGAGCCGCCAACTGACCTGCCAAATAATGAAGATTGCCGGACAAACACAGACGCCCCCGGCACATCAAAAATAGGCTTCATCAACACCATACGTAATTCTTTTACCCGCGCAGGATCAACTGTTGAGCCGCCAGCAAACGCGCCGCCACCATAAGCAACAAAGAAGAATCGTGAAATAGCCGGCGGTCCGCCTGCCTCTGTTTTGCCCTGCCAGAGTGGGCGGGCATTATCTTCCATCTTTTCAGCAATGCGCTTTGTCTCATCAATCGAATAGCCGGGCGGTACAATAATTCGGCCAAAAACAAAGTTTGAATTACCATCGGGCAGGTAATCCAATTTCGGCATAAAGGTGATAATAGCTGTCGTGGCAAGCGTTAGCACAAGCCCAATAAATAACACACCACGGCGCGGATGGTCCGTCACAGCCGTGGCATAACCAACCACAAAATGCTTCAGCCTATTGGCAAGCGGGTCAATTACAGGCAGTGCCATCATCGTGCCGCTCGCAAATGATTTGCCGCGCAGTAAGACTGATGCAATGCCGGGTATGACGGTGACCGAAACAAAGACAGATATCAGCACTGATACCGATATTGCCATGCCGATATCACGGAACAGCTGTCCGACAGGAATTTTCAGAATAATCACCGGAATAAAAACAATAACTGTTGTCAGGGCTGATCCCAAAATAGGCGCCCAGACTTGCCGCGCCCCATTATAGGCAGCCTCTTTTGCTGGCATGCCTTTTTGTCTAAGCCGGTAGATATTCTCAAGGCTAATGATAGAGGCATCCACCACCATGCCAACAGCAAAGGCAAGACCGGCAAGTGATATCACATTAATCGAAAGCCCTAGCCACGCAATCGCAACAAAGGTGCCAACAACAGAGACAGGTATTGCACAGAAAATAATGATAGTTGGAATGACCGAGCGCATGAAGGCCAACAGAATTGCCAGCGCCATAAGCCCGCCAATAAAGATATTCTGGCGCACCAGCGAGATGGCTGATCCGATATAAACCGTTTCATCATAAACTATTCTCAGCTGCATCCCCATGGGCGCAAGCGTGTCCATATTCATCGCTGCGATCACGCCTTTCAGCTCATCCATTGTTTTAACAACATTGGTGCCCTGCTCGCGGATGACATTAATAATTACCGCATCATCACCATTCAAGCGCCGGAAGCTTTGACGTTTCTTAGCTGTCACATCAATGGTTGCAATATCACCAAGGCGAAGCGGAATAATATTACCGTTCTGGCTTTCTTCAGAGCGGATAACAATTGCCCCTGCTGTTTCGGGGGTAAAACTAATACTCTCCACACGGATGGTATAATTACGCTTTCCAGCTTCGATTTCACCAACACTGCGCTGCGACGTTGCAACCCGCAATGCCTCAATAACAGTGCTGATATCAAGGCGAAAAATAGCGAGTTTCTTGACGTCAATAATGACCCGCATTTCGCTGTCGCCGCCGCCATATTTACCGACCTCGGCAACACCTGAAACCCGTGTCAGCTTATCTAATATCGAGGTTTGCAAAAACCGTCCTAAATTTTCCAAATCGATATCTGCCCGCTTGCCACTTGCATCTTCCGGTACGGTCAGAGCAAGCCTTGCAATTGGGCTATCATCAGAATTTGACGTTCGAACAGATGGCTGCTTGGCATCATCTGGCAGGCCGGTAATGCTGGATAGCTCAGATAGGAGCAATGTCAGTGCCTTATCCATATCCTGATTGACGCCATAGGTAAGGGTGAGCCGCGCCTGACCTTGAAAGGACCGGGCTTCACTTTTCTCAACACCGCTTAGGGATGATAATTCACGCTCAAGTCTGGTAATAATTTCACGGTCAACATCACTTGGTGATGCCCCCGGCCATGCAACCCTGACCTGCATGATAGGCTTTTCGATATCAGGGCTCATCTGGATAGGGACACTGCGTAATGCCACCAGTCCAAACAGAAAAATAATCAACATCATCGCAACAACAGCTGTCAGATGGTCAATCGAAAACCGGATTAATTTTTGCATGTGACGACCCTCCTATTGCGCAGAAACAATGGTAATAGCACTGCCATCTTTCAGGCCTTCATTGCCTTTCGTAATGACTATCTGGCCGGCCTCAAGACCGCTCACAACAGCAACACGATTACCCTGACTAGCGCCAATACGGACCTCTCGTCTGACGGCCTTGCCATCTTCGGCTGTAAAGATAACAGCCCGGTCAAGATAGGGGATAATGGCATCAACTGATATGGTGACCGACTGGGTTTGAGGCCCTGAGGGGATCGAAAGACGCACCCGCGCACCTTCAGCTTTGAGCGCGTTTGATAGCGCAGACGTGATGTCAAACCGGACAGGCCGTGTTGCGGTACGCTGATTTTCTGCCGCAAGCTCTGCTCGCATGGTGGCGCGCAAAGGCTGGCCATTTGCATCACTACCATTCAGCACGTCAGAGGCCCGCAGATAATCAAGTAAGGTAACAGGAATATCTGCCTCAATTTCATAATTACCACTGCTACGGATAACAGCAACCTCATCGCCTTCTCTGTAATATCGCTCTTTGGAGGGCGGGACACTTATCACCTGCCCTGCTTCAGGCGCTCTTAGGGATGCAGCTGTTTGGTCTGCTTGGGCTTCTTCGATATCGACATTATATTGGTCCTGTTTCACCTGAGCAGTTTCGATTTGCAGGCCCATCCGGGCGATTGCCTGCTGATGCTGAATGACCCTCTGGCGGGCTGTTATCAGCGCGATTTCTGCTGTATCGATCTGTTCTTTGGCGATGATTTGCTGTCGTGACAATGTGGTGACACGCGCCAGCACTTTTTCCTGCAGGCTTATCTGACGCTCTGCATTGGCAAGCAGTTCACGCTCAAAGCGCGCCTGTTCTGTGAGCTGGGCAATGGCAATCGCCTCAGATTTGCGGGACAGGATAAGCCGTTTGATTTTCCGGCTAAGGTCGGTTGTATCCTGACGGGCAATAATTTGACCCTTTTCAACAACACTTCCCACATCAAGATTTTCTAACACCGTAATCGCCGAGAGAGGCGCGTTTACCGCAAAAGAGGATGCCGCAACAATCTGCGCTTCAATGCCAATAAATGACGCCATCAAGGCGCGCTCTGCTGTCTCCACCTCAACCTTGCTGTCGCGTGGACCCTTGTATTGAGCCATCGCAGGCGAGATAAAAGACATAAGCGTCATCATTACGACTGCGAGAGCTGAGAATGAGACGAGGACTAATCTGGAAACCAAATAAACATTGTTCATAAGAGAAAAAGCCACCTGAAAAAGA
>DGJU01000070.1:16062-17784 GCA_002387605.1 Alphaproteobacteria bacterium UBA4588
TATGACAGCAAGCCAGAATTCGCTGAATTATAGGTTTGAGCCGCGCACTGCATCAATGACAGCGTCTGTGACATCTTGGGTAGTAGCAGTGCCGCCAACATCTGGCGTCATGATACCAAGCGCGCAGACCTCCTCAACGGCCGTCAAGAGACGGCTTGCAGCATCGCTCTCGCCTAGATGTTCCAGCATTTGTGCGGCTGTCCAGAATGCAGCAACCGGATTGGCAATCCCTTTGCCTGTAATATCAAAGGCCGAGCCGTGGATTGGCTCAAACATTGACGGAAAACTGCCCTCTGGATTGATATTGGCAGTTGGCGCAACACCCAGCGAACCAGCAAGTGCGCCTGCTAGGTCTGATAAGATATCAGCATGAAGGTTGGTTGCAACAATAGTATCAAGGCTTTTGGGATTAAGCGTCATCCGCACCGTCATCGCATCAACAAGCATTTTATCCCATGTAACATCAGGGAAGTCGGCGGCAACTTCAGCGGCAATTTCATCCCACATCACCATACCATGCCGCTGGGCATTAGATTTCGTCACAACGGTCAGGAATTTTCGCGGACGGGACTGCGCCAGTGCAAAGGCAAATCGCATAATCCGCTCAACCCCAACGCGGGTAAAAATGGATACTTCAGTTGCGACCTCTTCGGGCAGCCCTTTATGGACACGCCCGCCATTACCAGAATATTCGCCTTCTGAATTTTCCCGCACAATAACCCAGTCCAAATCACCCGGCCCAACGCCCGCTAATGGCGCCTTGATACCCGGCATGATTTTGGTTGGGCGCACATTCGCATATTGGTCAAACCCTTGGCAGATAGGCAGCCGCAATCCCCATAATGTAATATGGTCCGGCACGTCAGGCGCTCCTACGGCGCCGAAATAAATCGCATCAAAGGGCTTTAGCTGGTCTGGCCCATCTTCGGGCATCATCATGCCATGCGTTTTATAATAGTCAGACCCCCAGTCAAATGCCGTAACGTCTATTGCAAAACCCCCATCCCGCTTCTGAACAGCGTCTAGAACATGCAAGCCTGCTGTAATGACCTCTGGGCCAATTCCATCAGCGCCAATCGCCGCAATTTTATAGGTTTTCATTTCGCACTGTCCCCTTCAGGATTTTTTACTGCTTTTACCGCTGATTAACCGCTACTAGATTTTCAGTAGGGGTTTACCGCTACGATATGAACATACACCTCTGTTGGAGAGGCGCCACATATTTCATTACAGCTTTTGCGGCTGATGAGATAGTGCCGTCTCTTTGTCACAACAAACACGCCCTCTTTTGCGTTCAAGGATAGACGTTTTGATTCCACTAGAAGTATCCATTTTGACTAGTCGAAACTTCCTTGCTAGGGTGCCGGACATACATCTTTTAGGCTCTTTCAAAAAATGACTTCAGAAATTATTTTGATAGCCGCTGGCCTGTTTGCTGGCGGGCTAAACGCAGTTGCTGGTGGGGGAACCTTTATCAGTTTTCCGGCATTAATCTGGCTCGGCATTCCGCCTGTCTCTGCTAATGCAACGGCCACGCTGACGGCCCTGCCGGGCTATTTCACAAGTGCGTGGGCGTTTCGCGGTGAAATTGCGAAAGAAAGCAAAGCCAACCTTTTCAAAATTTTAGGTTTCGCTATCATTGGTGGCTGTGTTGGTGCAGGGCTACTGTTAAATACGTCAGACAAATTATTCTCCGGCATTGTGCCCTATCTGATGCTGTTT
>DGJU01000084.1:0-5156 GCA_002387605.1 Alphaproteobacteria bacterium UBA4588
CACGCTTGATCGCAGCACTAACGGCCCTGATCGGCAAGAACCTGCGCATGCATGGCTCGAAGATCAATCTGAAGTCTGCTGATTATGGGGCGGCCGTTGAATGGCATCAAGATTGGGCGTTCTACCCTCACACAAACGATAACCTTCTAGCCTTTGGACTTATGTTGGAAGACGTAACAATCGAAAATGGACCTTTGCAAGTTATCCCGGGCTCACATAAAGGCCCGGTTCTAAGTCATCATAATAATGGTGTTTTTTGTGGAGCTGTAGACCCAGAAGACCCTCACTTTGATCGTGAAAAAATTATCACACTTACTGGTAAGGCAGGCAGCATGACTATTCACCATGCTCGTACTCTGCATGGGTCAGCACAAAATAAAAGTGACCGTCCTCGCCTAATATTATTCTATGAGATTGCTAGAGCAGACGCTTGGCCTATACTCGGCGCAGGTTCATATTTTCATGGTCTTGGGCAGAAGGGCTTTTGGGATGATTTGCAGAATCGTATGATTATTGGGCAGCCTTGCTTAGAACCTTGCGTAGAAAACGTTCCCGTAAGAATGCCTTTACCGCCCGCACCAAATGCATCTTCCATTTTTCAGACACAAAAATCAGGCGGAGCAAAGAGCATTTTTAATTAAAATAAAATCAGCCCTCAGTGAAACTTAAGTTTTTCAGGAGTACAAAATGAAGCGCATATATGAATTTGCCCGCAAACCGGCTCTTCGTAATTATACCATTGCCGACCTTCAAAATCTGAAAGCAACCGGTCACAAGCTGTCTATGGCCAATCCGCATACGGCCGCTGAAATTCGTGCCTGTAAGGAAGCCGGAATTGACCTGTTTGTGTGCGGAATGGATCAAATAGATGATGTGCGGGCGATTGCCCCGACCCATTTTTGCCGGGTGGGATCAAAATGGGCGCAATTCGGATCAAATGAAGAGCTGATGGCAGATGCCTTTGAGGCAATGCGCCGCGGGGCGGATATGTATTATACCTTGCGCTCGCTGGATGCGGTTGAAAAAATGACACGCGAGGGCATACCCGTACAAAGCCATATCGGATTGATACCGACCTTTAGCCATTATTGCGGCGGCTTGCGCGGATGGGGGCGTGATGCGGATGAGGCGATGAAAATCTTTCAAACACTGAAAAGAATGGAAGATGCAGGTGTGATAGCGGTTGAGGCAGAATGTATTGCTGAAGAAGTGCTGGAAGCGGTAAACAAAAAAACATCTATTGTCACTTTTTCGCTGGGATCGGGCATGGCAGGGGATGTGATAATGTCCTTTGTGGCAGATGTGTGCGGCGAGGCAAGCGAAGAGGACAGGCCGCCCAAACACGCCCATGCCTTTGGCAATGTCGGGCGTTTGCACAAACAAATCCATGAAGAGCGTGTTGCAGCTCTGGGCCAATTCCATAAAGAGGTAGTAGCCGGCAATTTTCCCTATCAGAAAAATAATATCGCCATGCATGACGGGGAAAAGGACAAGTTTCTGGAAGCTCTAGATAAATGGACGCCAACTCATCAGTAGCGTTAAAAATTTAAGCGGATTCTAAAACCTTTTCATCTACATGTTTTGTCGAAGGTTTTTTCATGTTTCTAACGGGTTGCACAAATTACTTGCTTAACGGAATGAAAGTGCCTGTAGATCCTGAGTTTGGTTGTTCTTGAACTTTTAGCCTATCTTTTCCATCCACCGCCCAAGGACGGTCAGGTCATAGCCTTTGCCGTACGATTGACCTACACCATCTGTAGACCATCCTCCTATTGCATCTATGATATCAGCAGGGCATTCAATCGCTCTTAATCTGTCTCGCATGGAATGTCTGAAGGAATGGATAACACAGTTATCTGGCACTCTTGGCTTTAACCACTTGTTGAGAGCTGCGCTAGCAGAGGTAGAATTACACTTTTGCTCGTTGCAGTATTTAGGGAAGGCAAAGGTGGTGTTCTGTTCCTTTATGCGCGTTGCTGCCCGAAAGGATGCCCCCACTAATGGTATCTTGCGTCGACTGGATGAGGTTTTCAGAGACCGCCATGTGTGCTCTCGAAGATTTATGTGAGGTATTACTGTATCTAAAACTATATCCTTAGATAGAAGACCAGCTGCTTCTACCAGTCTCATACCCGTATCTGAGATAAGAGCTATCAACCATCTAGGCTCATCATCTATCTCCCTACACAAATGCTGTATAGCAGTAATGTTCTCTGCAGGAATAGGCTCCCGCCTTACCTTGTTATGATCATCAGGAATAAAGGTACCTGCAAAGGGGTTCGTTATACCTAAACCATTCTCTCTGATGCTTAGGTTCACTATTGCCCTTATGGTGGAGAATACACGTTTGACAGAAGAGGAGCTTAAGCCTTTATCAAATAGGTAATCTCTGAATAGTCCTGCATCTGCGGCCTGCAGTTGTTCTATCGGCCTATCGCCTAGGCATTCTTTCAAATATCTGATGCTTCTCTCACATGCTTTGAAGAAAAGCTCATTCTTGTCTGCACCCTTCAGCCGGTGATAGCAGTCTAATACATCATCCATAGAGAGACTGTGATTCTGGTAGGTTATCGCAGACTGGTTAACAACAGAGAGACCAAGTTCTTTGAGGTGAATTTGCTCCATCCTCAGACTATCCCAATATCTCTCCAACCTATCAGACAGTGCAGCTGCTGATTTAGCTGCCTTACCCTCCGACTTCGTTCTCAGAGAGACCTCAACCTTCTTCTTATTAAACCTGTACCGAAAGTCACCAGGCACAGCCCTAGAGAAGTAATAAGTATCTTTTCTTTCGTAAAAATATACTGGAGACCTTACCCACACCATGGTCACACAAGCTCCTGTTCCAGAACGTTTATCGTTTGGAAACAGTCACTTGAACCACGGACCTTGAAACTGGGATATTGGAGCGGCGTGCGGGAATCGAACCCGCGTCATTAGCTTGGAAGGCTAAGGTCTTACCACTACACAAACGCCGCTCAAGGCTATTTTTGCTTAACGCGCAGTAACAACCTGCGTCTTATATCACTTCATTCTGACAAAATAAAGTCTGACGCACTGTTAAGAGATGTTTTTTGCAACCTGCTATTATATCCAAGGCGCCTTTGTCTTGGCAAAGAATGCCGCAATGCCAGCTTGGGTTTCTGTCGATTCCCAGCACTCTGCCAGAGCGATAATGGAGGCTTCACGCATTTCATCTGTTGGGCTGGTGCCAAGCGATAGGGCAAGCTCTTTTGCCCGTGCCATGGCGCCCGGCGCGGCACGAAGCGCGATATCGCATTCTGCTGTTACCGCATTATCAAGTGCCGCCATGCTATCACTGTCTTCTGTATCACCAACAAGCTGTGAGACAAGGCCAATATGATGGGCTGCTGCGGCATCAAGGCGCGTGCCTGTGATAAACATCCGGCGTGCCGCCCCATCACCGAGGCGTGATATCACAAACGGGCCAATGGTTGCCGGAATAAGGCCAAGACGTGTTTCGGTAAGAGCAAATAAACTATTATTAGACGCAATGATGATATCACAGGCACAAATAAGCCCAATGCCGCCGCCATAAACAGGCCCCTGAACCCGCGCAATGACAGGCTTTGGAAGTGTGTTCAAGATAGTTAACATATCAGACAGCGCGCGCGCCTCAGCCATCTTGCCAGCTCTGTCAGCTGCCATCTGTTCCTGCATCCAGCCCAAATCACCGCCGGCACAAAATGTAGGGCCGGTTGAGGCCAGCACAATAACACGTGCTGCCTTATCATCGGCTAGATGCCTGAATGCTTGTGTCATCTCATCAATCATCTGCCGGTTCATCGCATGATGTTTATCCGGTCTGTTCAGAAGAATAGTGGCAATACCGCGTTCATCTTGTGTAAGGCTGATTGTCTGATAGGTCATGATGAGCGCGTCTGAAGAAGGTTCAGGCTTGTGATATGGGCTTCGGCAAGTGCGAGCTTGTCCATATCAAGGCCTGTTTGCCAGCCCTCTTTATGAAGCGCTTCAGCGACTGCGCGGGTCGATAGATTGCCCTTAGCGCCCGGTGCATAAGGACACCCCCCAAGGCCGCTGACAGCACTATCAAAACAGCGCAAGCCAAAATCAATGGAGGTCATCACATTTGCAACTGCCTGATGGTTGGTATCGTGAAAATGACCTGCTAGCAGAGCTGGCGGCAGGGCTTTGGTTAAATGTGACAGAAGGGCAGCTACTGTTTGAGGTGTGCCTTGGCCTGTTGTATCACCAAGCGAAATTTCATAACAGCCCATTTCCAGAAGCTGTTCAGCTATTGGCAGGACAGCTTCGGGCGCAATCGCACTCTCATACGGGCAATGAACAACAGTTGAGATATAACCGCGAACAGCAATGCCTTCGGCTTTGGCTGCATCGATAACAGGAATGAACCTATTTAAACTCTCTTCAATCGAACAATTAATATTTTTCTGTGAGAAAGTCTCTGAGGCAGCCGCAAAGACAGCAATTTCATCAACCCCAGCTGCGCATGCCCGCTCAAACCCTTGCATATTCGGCGTTAAGGCAATGTAGCGGACATTATCTGCGCGGGTGATTCCAGCCATAACGTCGCTTGCATCGGCTAGCTGTGGCACCCATTTCGGCGAGACAAAGCTAGTTGCTTCAAGCAGCGAAAAACCTGTTTCTGATAATAAATCTATCAGGATGATTTTATCGGCAGCACTAACAGTTGATTTTTCATTTTGCAGTCCATCACGTGGGCCAACCTCAACCAGTTTTATGAATTTATTCAGCATCTTCTTCCTCCTGAATTTCTATGAGTATCTGCCCCCCACTGACGCTATCGCCTTCTGCACATAATAATGCGGTGATAATGCAATCGCGCGGGGCTATTACCTCATGTTCCATTTTCATGGCTTCCAGTATCATCAGGCTTTGCCCAGCCACAACATGGGCGCCAGCATCTGTCATCACAGAACGAATTGTCGCTGTCATTGGCGCTGTAACAGCTGTGTTCTTGTCAATAAGAGCCGCTCTTTGTAAGGGGTTAGGTTTTGATAATTGCCAGCGCCCCTCTGGTGTTGAAATACTAACCTCGCCATCACCCAAAAGCGCTTCGGCATGAAAAAGAGCCCCATCGCACCGCAGCTGCCAGTGATGATAGCCTTCTGTGAGGTGACAGCTCGTATCGC
>DGJU01000084.1:5203-6850 GCA_002387605.1 Alphaproteobacteria bacterium UBA4588
CACTGGTAAGGCTGATATGCTGGCCCATGATAAGCTGTCTTTCATAGCTTTCATTATTGCATATCAAACAGGTCTGACGCTGTTCTGTGCCCCAGAGACGAAATCCCCTTAACGCAGAGGTAATATCACAACCGCTCAGCATCAGCTCTGCGATAAGTAAAACAGGCTCTGGCGGCGCAGATGGTGCAACAAGGCTGGGCGTGCGCGCAATAAGACCAGTATCTATCATACCAGCGCGTACAGCGTTATCTTGGCAGAGGGCAAGCAGGAAATCAGCGTTTGTGACGGTGCCAAGGAAATGTGTTTTGCGCAATGCGCTGCACATTTTATCAAATGCTACCGCGCGCGTCTCGCCTGCCGTGATAAGCTTTGCTACCATCGGATCATAATAAGCAGATATATTGTCTTTTGGTAATATACCTGTATCAACGCGCACCGTTTTATCTGTGACGCCGAAATGACGCACGGGGCCGGGCGCTGGCAAAAACCCTTCGGCTGGGTTTTCGGCATAAAGACGCGCTTCTAATGCATGGCCAGACAAGGTTATTTCATCCTGTGTTACGGGAAGGGGCCTGTTTTGGGCAACCAGTAATTGCCACGCAACAAGGTCTATTCCTGTCACCATTTCTGTTACCGGATGTTCAACTTGAAGCCGGGTATTCATTTCCATGAACCAGAAGCCATCTTTACGCAATGGGCCACTGCCATCGGCAATAAATTCAATCGTGCCTGCACCGACATAATCAATCGCTTTTGCGGCTGTGACGGCGGCGGCTGTCATTGCGGCGCGCACAAGCTCGGGCATATCAGGCGCTGGGGCTTCTTCGATAACTTTTTGGTGGCGCCGTTGCAGCGAGCAATCGCGCTCAAAAAGATGCAGATGGGTGCCATGCCTGTCTGAAAAAACCTGAACTTCGATATGACGCGGGCTCTGGATATATTTTTCCAGTATCATATGCCCATCCCCAAAACTAGATTCAGCTTCACGGCGGGCACTTGCAAGTCCAGCATCAAGGTCTGCTTCGGCCTCGATAAGCTTCATACCTTTGCCGCCGCCGCCCGCCCGTGCTTTTAATAAGACCGGATAGCCAATTTTGGCAGCCTCTATTTTCAGGAAATCTGCGCTTTGTTCGGCACCCTGATAGCCCGGCACAACAGGCACGCCTGCTGCCGCCATCAAAGTTTTGGCAGCATCCTTTAGTCCCATCTTGCGAATGGCGCTTGCATCGGGGCCAACAAAAACCAGACCTGCTGCTTGTACAGCATCAGCAAAATCTGGATTTTCTGATAAAAATCCATAGCCAGGATGAATGGCATCTGCGCCGGATTCCTTGGCTATCTGGATGATAACATCACCTTTGAGGTAGCTTTCTTGGGCAGCGGCAGGGCCGATATAATAAGCTTCATCAGCCAGCATTACATGGCGGGCATATCTGTCTGCTTCGGAAAACACAGCGATTGTACGAATGCCGTGCTGGCGAGCGGTTACCATGATACGGCAGGCAATTTCACCGCGATTGGCAATCAGCAGGGTTGAGATATCGACAGGCTGAAGGTTAGTCATAATATGCGCTCATTCTGGTCATAAGAGGAAGGGAGCAGGGCCATGATATGTTACATCCTAAAGACGGGGAATTGTGTATCGCG
>DGJU01000084.1:6886-15200 GCA_002387605.1 Alphaproteobacteria bacterium UBA4588
GCATTCAGCGCCGCTGCTAAAGACAAGCTGATAACAGCGCGTGTATCGCGCGGGTCAATAATGCCATCATCCCAGAGCCGCGCTGAGGCATAAAGAGGGTCTGACTGGGTTGCAAATTGATCAAGAATAGGCTGTTTGAAGGCTGCTTCCTCAGCGTCCGGCCATGTCTCGCCGCGCGCTTCTATTCCCATACGTTTAACGCGTGCTAACACGCCTGCCGCCTGCTCGCCACCCATTACAGAGATTTTGGCATTCGGCCACATCCACATGAAATTTGGGCTATAGGCGCGGCCACACATGCCATAATTTCCAGCGCCATATGAGCCGCCAATTACCACCGTTACTTTTGGCACATTTGCACAGGACACAGCTGCAACTAGCTTAGCGCCATCCTTGGCAATCCCGCCTGCTTCGTAAGCTGAGCCAACCATAAAGCCGGTAATATTCTGCAAGAACAGCAAGGGTATCCCGCGTTGACAGCAAAGCTCGATGAAATGCGCCCCTTTCTGGGAGCTATCCGAAAATAGCACGCCATTATTGGCCAGAATACCAACCGGCATTCCTTCAATATGAGCAAAGCCACAGATCAATGTTGTACCGAAGCGTGCCTTAAATTCATCAAAGTCAGAGCCATCAATGATGCGGGCAATGACTTCACGGGAATCAAATGGCTTTTTAGGGTCTGAGGGAATAACAGAGAGTAGGCTTTCTGCATCATATGCGGGTATTTCCGGCGCACGAAGGGCGAGTTGCGGTTGCTGATGGGGCAGGCCGATATTACGGATAATCTGGCGGGCAAGGGCAAGCGCGTGTGCATCGTCATCTGCCATATAATCAGCAACACCTGACAGCCGGGTATGGGTATCTGCCCCACCAAGCGTTTCAGCGTCGACATCCTCACCGGTTGCTTCTTTGACAAGCGGTGGCCCAGCAAGGAAAATTGTGCCTTGTTCACGCACAATAATTGTCTGGTCACTCATTGCTGGCACATAGGCGCCGCCTGCAGTGCAACTGCCCATAACAACAGCAATTTGTGGAATTCCCTTAGCACTCATGCGGGCCTGATTATAGAAAATCCGGCCAAAATGGTCTCTATCGGCAAATACTTCATCTTGATTTGGCAGGTTAGCTCCGCCGCTATCTACAAGGTAGAGACAAGGCAGGTGGTTGATGTCGGCAATTTCCTGCGCGCGCAGGTGTTTTTTTACCGTCAGCGCATAATAGGTGCCGCCTTTAACAGTCGCATCATTACAGAGCACCATACAAGTACGGCCCTCTACCTGACCCACACCTGCAATGATGCCCGCACTAGGGATATCCTCATCATAGACATTATAGGCAGCAAACAGCCCTATCTCCAGGAACGGCGTGCCGGGATCAAGTAACGCTGTAATGCGGTCGCGCGGCAGTAGTTTTCCTCTGTCTGTATGGCGTTTTCGGGACCGTTCTGGCCCTCCTTTCATGATGGTATCTGCGCTTAAAGACACTGCCTCAATCTGCTGCAGGAGGGCGGCATGATTTGCCCACGCTTCAGCGCTATTTTCATCAATGGACGTTGCCAATTTTGTCATCTAATGGTCCTCTGGTTCATCTGCCCTTATGCTGTTTCATTAAACAGCTCGCGACCAATAAGCATGCGTCTGATCTCTGATGTGCCAGCGCCAATTTCATATAGTTTGGCATCCCGCAAAAGCCGGCCTGTCGGATAATCATTAATATAGCCATTACCCCCAAGACACTGAATGGCCTCCAGCGCTATTTGAGTAGCCTTTTCAGCGGCATATAGAATGCAACCTGCAGAATCCTGACGTGTTGTCTGGCCGCGATCGCACGCCGACGCAACAGCATATACATAGGCGCGGCAGGCATTCATGGTGGTATACATATCGGCAAGCTTGCCTTGCATCAGCTGGAAGGTGCCGATCGGCTGACCAAACTGTTCACGTTCATGAACATAAGGCATCACAACATCCATTGCGGCTGCCATAATGCCAAGCGGGCCAGCGGCAAGGACAACCCGTTCATAATCAAGGCCTGACATCAGGACATTTACGCCTTTGCCCTCCTCGCCAAGGATATTGTCAAACGGTACTTCGCACTCTTCGAATACAAGCTCAGCAGTGTTGGAGCCGCGCATCCCTAGTTTGTCGAGTTTCTGGGCTGTTTTAAACCCAGGCATATCACGTTCAATCAAAAAAGCGGTAATCCCGCGCGCGCCTGCCTCTTTGTCTGTCTTGGCATAAACAATCAAGGTGCTGGCGTCTGGGGCGTTGGTAATCCACATTTTATTACCATTCAGGATAAATTTATCATTCCGCTTTTCGGCTGCCAGCTTCATTGAGACAACGTCAGATCCCGAACTTGGCTCTGACATAGCAAGCGAGCCAATATGAGCGCCGCTAATAAGCTGTGGAAGATAGCGTTTTTTCTGTGTTTCTGTTCCCCAGCGGGCAATCTGGTTCACACAGAGATTGGAATGTGCGCCATAGGACAGGCCAACCGAGGCACTTGCGCGGCTGATTTCTTCGATTGCAACACAATGTGCAAGATAGCCCATATTACTACCGCCATCTGCTTCGGGCACTGTGATTGCATGCAGGCCAAGCGCACCCATTTTTTCCCATAAATCCATCGGAAATTCATTGCTAGCATCAATTTCAGCAGCACGCGGGGCAATTTCATCCTGAGCGAAACGGCGGACAGTATCGCGCAGCGCATCAATATCCTCTCCAAGGTTAAAATTCATCACAGCATCGAACATGCCTTATCTCCTTTTAATAAAAATAGTCGGGGTAAATGCAGGCGGTGCATTTTGGTCTTGTTGTGGCGATGCCTGCGCCTTTATCGAATTCAGCGTAAGGGCCACATAATGATCTGTAATAATATCAGCTGAGAGACGGCCCGATTCTTTAAACCAGCTATTTACGCCAGTCAGCATAGCAAGAATTGCCATCGCCGTGACATGAACATCATCCAGCGTAAAATAGGCCTCGCGCTCACCCTGTTCCAGAATATCTTTAAGGCTGGATTCATAAGTCCGGCGTAATGCCTCTAGCGTGACATAATTTTCCGTCTCTAATGCCCGTAATTCCATATAAGACAGGAATACCTCGTCGGGCCGCGATAAATGATAACCGATATGAAAGCGCACAAACTTCGTCAGCCGCTCAGTTGCCGGCGCTTGGGCATCATCTGTCTGCGTCCATGCTGCGAGAAGCTCATGCATATGGTCTTCCATGAGCGCCATTAGCAGATGCTGTTTCGTAGCGTAATGGTGATAAAGCGCGCCCGGCATAACGCCAACAGCGCCGGCTATTTGGCGCATGCTTACCGCCGCATAGCCATAGCGTGCAAACAAAATAAGGCTCTCGGCCCGAATACGTGCCGCTGTTTCAATCGCTAATGTGCCAGCAATGCGCGCCATCAGGTTTCTGCCTCATTAAATGAACAAGCATTCAATTAATAAGAAATAAGAAACTGTGTCAAGTAGCCAAACGTATTGTCGTTGTTAGGAGACGTCGTCTACCCAGCCGGCGAGGTTTTCTTTTGCAATGGTGCGGATGACTTTCATGCCTTCATCACTTGCATTCAGGCAGGGGATATAATCGAACTGGCCGCCGCCATGTTCATGAAAGATCTCTTCACCTTCAATTGCCAATTCTTCAAGTGTTTCAAGGCAATCAGCAGAAAAGCCAGGAGCCATAATAGCCAAAGACGAAACGCCATCCTCGCCAAGAGCCTCAAGGGTTTTATCGGTATAGGGCTGCAACCATGGCTCAGAGCCAAAGCGTGACTGGAAGGTGACATGATATTTATCATCTGGCCATGCCATCGCTTCACGCAACAGACGGGCTGTTTTCATACAATGGCAATGATATGGGTCACCTTGGACAAAATACCGGTAGGGAATACCATGAAATGATACCATCAGATGCTCAGGCTTTTTGGTGCCCGTCTTGTTCCATGATTTTTCTACAGACGTTTTCAGCGCGTCAATATAGGTTGGGTGGTCATGCCACGGCGGGGCTGTGCGAATAGCAGGCTGCCAGCGTTGCTTTAACGCCCAGTTAAACACTTCATCATTCACAGTGGCTGTTGTTGAGGCTGCGTATTGAGGATAGAGCGGCAGAATAACAAACCGGTTGCATCCGTTTCTCTGCATGGCGTCCAGCTTGTCTGTGATAGACGGATTACCATATCGCATCGCCCATTCAACAACCAAATCATCGCGCTCTCCATAATGCTTTTTCAGCATTTCAGCTTGCAGGCGGGTATATTTGCGCAAGGGTGAGCCATCAGGATCATCTTTTAGCCAGATGCTGTCATAGGCAGCTCCTGATCTTTTGGGCCGCACATTCAAAATGATAAGGTTTAGGATAAGCCACCATAACAGCCGTGGTACTTCGATAACGCGCCTGTCTGACAAAAACTGTTTTAGATACCGCCGCATAGATTTCTTGTCAGTCGCATCAGGGGTTCCCAGATTGACAAGAAGGACACCTGTTTTGGCATGACGCGGCCATGTTGGATGATCAGATGGAAGGGATTTAACACTCATGGCAACTAGCACTCCAGCACAGGACAAGCTCTTATTAACGATATTTGCAACGGCACATTACCATAACGTCATGGCCAGCAAGATAACACCAGCCAGAAATTCTTTTTGGCTGATTATGAAACGAAAATAGGCTGTTATGCGTTTTTGGCCAGTCTTGATGGCATCATAACGCCATCATAAGCCGGTGGCCGGATATCCTGAAACACAGCTTCAAGGCAATCAACAAGCCTATCAACCATCTCTTTGGTATGAAGGGGGCCGGGTGTAATACGCAAACGCTCCGTGCCGCGCGGGACTGTTGGATAGTTAATGGGCTGAATATAAAGCCCGTAATCCTGCAGCAACGTCCAGCTTATCTCTGAACATTTCGTCGCATCGCCTACCATAACAGGCACGATGTGGGATGAGCTTGGCAGAGCTGGCATATTGCGCTCTTCTAGACATTTTTTTAAGTAGCTTGCCTGTTCTTGCTGGGCGCGCCGCTCATCCGATGAGCCGCGCAGATAGGTAATTGATGCATGGGCTGCTTCAGCAAGGGCAGGGGGCATGGCTGTTGTAAAAATAAAGCCAGACCCATATCCGCGAATAGCATCGCACACTGCATCGCTTGCCGCGATATAGCCGCCCATCGCGCCATATGCTTTACCAAGTGTACCTTGAATGATGTCAATTTGGTCCTCAAGGCCATCACGTTGCGCAATGCCGCCGCCTTCTGCGCCATACATTCCAACAGCATGTACCTCATCAAGATAGGTCAGCGCGTTATATTTGCGCGCCAGAGCCGCAATTTCTGCAATGGGCGAGATATCACCATCCATTGAATAGACTGATTCGAAAATAATGATTTTATGCCGCTCATGTGGCAGGGCCGCGAGTAATTCTTCGAGATGCACAATGTCATTATGACGGAAAATCGCTTTTTCAGCCCGTCCATAGCGAATACCAGAGATGATAGAGGCATGGTTCATCGAATCAGACAGGATAATTGGATTATCAAGCAGCGAGATAAGCGATGCTATACTCGCTTCGTTCGCCACATAACCTGATGTGAAGACAAGCGCGCGCTCTTTGCGGTGCAGCGCTGCTAGTTCGTCTTCAAGTTTTACGATAGATGAACTCGTGCCGGAAATATTGCGGGTGCCGCCAGCGCCTGTGCCATGCTCGCTAACCGCGTTACGCATGGCTTCAATGGCGTTCTGGCTCTGACCCATGCCGAGGTAATCATTGGAGCACCAGATAATAACTTCGCGCGCGCCATCGGGGTGATTCCACAACGCATACGGATGGCGTCCTGAAATCCGCTCCAGCTCAACAAAGTAGCGATACCGGTTTTCCGACCGAAGCTGGTCAACCTGCCGCTCAAATATATCTTGATAGTTCACGATTATTTCCGTTCTGACCCGTCACGGTGCTCTGTAAAAACGGTCCCCTTGGTAGCCACTATATACTATTATGTGCACTAAAATGCCAGAGTAGCTTTCCTATCAAAGGTGCGACAAAAGAGCATCCAATGCGCAAGGCGTTGGTTATACGGTTTATTCTGCTGCATCAATAACAGGCGTTGGGGTAAGTCGCGCCGCTGAAAATTTCAGCTCTGGTATCTTACCAAAGGGGTCAAGTGCTGGATTTGTCAGCATATTTGCCGGTGCCTCGGTAAAGCAGAAAGGCACAAAAATCATGCCAGCAGGCAGATTCGGGTCCATCCGGGCCGCCAGCTCGATTTCGCCGCGTCTTGTCTCAACTTTTACCATCTGGCCAGCGCGAATCCCTTTTTCTGTCATGTCAGGCCGGCTAATATGTACCTCAGCCACAGGCTCAAGCTCATCCAGAACACTGGCGCGCCGTGTCATTGAGCCGGTATGCCAATGCTCAAGCAATCGTCCGGTAGACATCACAAGCGGGAAGGTCTCATCTGGCACTTCGTCCGGCGGCAATACATCTGCCGGGGTCATTCTGCCCCGTCCGGACGGGGTTGGAAAAACATCTCCAAACAGAATATCAGCGCCGTCACTTAGCTCGTCAGCACAAGGATAAGTTACCGCATCTTCAGCTTCAAGACGGTCCCATGTAATACCTGTCAGTGAGGGCATTACAATCCGCATTTCAGCAAAAATGTCACGGGGGTGTTTATAGGTCCATGCCAGTCCCAACCGTTTTGCTATCTCGGTGATAATCCACCAGTCCTGACGTGCATCGCCTGGCGGCGGCACAGCAAGCCTGCCGCGCTGAACACGCCTGTCTGTATTGGTGACCGTACCATCTTTTTCAGGGAAGGCGGAGGCAGGCAGAATAACATCGGCAAATGCTGCTGTTTCGGTAGGGAAAATATCCTGAACAACCAGATGGTCAAGCCTGGCGAGTGCGGCCCGTGCATGATTCTGGTCAGGGTCAGACATGGCAGGATTTTCTCCCATCACATAGATACCCTTGATTGTCCCATCATAAGCCGCATCTGTAATTTCAACGACAGTCAGCCCTTTTTCGGCATCGAGGGAGGCCTCCCAGAGATTTTCGTATTTTGTGCGAACATCATCATCTGAGACGGATTTATAGTCTGGGAAAAACATCGGAATCAGACCAGCATCCGATGCGCCTTGCACATTATTTTGGCCCCGAAGGGGGTGCAGGCCAGCCCCTTGTTTGCCAACATTTCCTGTGAGCAACGCAAGCGAGATAAGACAGCGCGCATTATCGGTTCCGTGGGTATGCTGCGATACGCCCATACCCCAGAAAATCATCCCGGCTTTGGCAGCAGCAAAGGTGCGGGCAACTTTGCGAATCTTGTCTGGCTCAATGCCGCAGATAGGCGCCATTGCTTCAGGAGAGGTTGCTTTTGTCTGGCTTTTTAGCGCGTCAAACCCTTCGGTGTGAGTGGCAACATACTCTTTGTCATACAGGTCTTCTGAAATGATCACATGCAAGATGGCATTCAACAGCGCGACATCAGCGCCGGGGGTAAAATTGAGGGAGTCGGTGGCGTACCTATCCAACGCCTGTCCGCGCGGGTCAAACACAAATAGGTCAGCCCCACCTTGTGCAGCGTTTTTGATAAAGGTGGCAGCAACAGGATGGTTAACCGTCGGGTTAGCCCCAATCACGATAATAGCATCAGAATGAAGACATTGTGAAAAAGAGGCTGTTACAGCGCCTGAGCCGATATTTTCAAGCAGGGCAGCTACCGAAGAGGCATGGCACAGCCTTGTGCAATGATCGACATTGTTGGTGCCAAACCCTTGGCGCACAAGCTTTTGAACCAGATAGGCTTCTTCATTTGTGCCTTTGGCAGAACCAAAACCGGCAAGCGCGGATGCGCCATGCGCTTGTTTGATATCTGAAAATCCGCTGGCGGCACGCGTTAGGGCTTCATCCCAGCTTGCTTCGCGGAAATGGGTAAGCGGGGTTGCTGGATCAAAGGGGAGTGAGGCTGATTTAGGCACATCATCGCGCCTGATAAGCGGCACGGTAAGGCGTTGCGGGTTATCAATATAGTCAAAACCATAACGGCCTTTCACACAAAGACGGCTTTTATTGGCAGGGCCTTCTCGCCCCGTCACAGCAACAATTTTTTCGCCCTTCACATGGAAATTTAGCTGGCAGCCAACCCCGCAATACGGACAGACTGACGCAACCTGCTTATCCGGTGTAATGGCAAGTTTCTGACTATCGTCAAGAACGGTTTTTGGCATTAATGCCCCTGTTGGGCAGGCCTGAACACATTCACCACAGCCAACGCAGGTAGAGGCGCCCATATCATCA
>DGJU01000007.1:0-21390 GCA_002387605.1 Alphaproteobacteria bacterium UBA4588
TGGCCAGTCCTGCTGATATGGCAGGTCTTGCTGATATGACAGACCTTGCTTGTGTTGCAGTTGCGATGGTTGATGATCAGGCCCTTGCTGAGATAGCAGATGATTTTAACGATGCAGGTGACGCCTCTGTTCAGGAAAAGCTGGTTGAGGGTCTTATTCACAGATTTGAGAGTTTTGCGCCGCTAAAGCCCCAAATGCAGGCCCTGCATTCGGCTTGTATGCGCAATCCTGTTCTGGGCATGGCTCTTGGTCATCAGCTCTTGCGTGCGATTGACCGATTGCTCCGGCTCTGCGGCGATGATAGTTCAGGCATAAAACGGATGCTAAGGGTTAAAGGTGTTTGCGCTGTGGTCATGCGGGTGCGACCAACTTGGATGGCTGATGAGACAGCCGACCTATCCCAGACCCTTAAACAAATTGATAGTGAACTTGAAAAAGCCCGTGAATGGGCGGTAAGCCTGAAAATTCTTGAGCAGGATGAGGGCCAGTCCTAGCATGACTGATGAGAGCAAAAAATCACTGGCAACGTTTGATGAGTTCCTAAAAATTGATATTCGTGTCGGACGGGTTATCGAAGCTGCCCCGTTCCCCGAAGCGCGCAAGCCAGCCCTTAAACTGGTGATTGATTTTGGTGCGGAAATTGGCCTGAAAAAATCGTCAGCTCAAATTACTGAACATTATAATGAAGACTCTCTTATTGGCAGGCAGGTAATGGCTGTGGTGAATTTTCCGCCGCGCCAAATCGGACCCTTTATGTCTGAAGTCTTAACGCTTGGGCTGTCAGACGAGGAGGGCCATATTATTCTTATCGGCCCTGATAGCGAGGTGCCGGATGGTCAGCGCCTTCATTAAGCTATTTTGTGTATAGCAAAAAAGCAGAGATGCTAGACGGGAAGTTTAACATGTACCCGCAAGCCGCCTTGCGGTGATGCATCCAGAATAAGCTCGCCGCCATGACCTGCAATAATATCAGCGGCAATCGCAAGCCCAAGGCCGGTTCCGCCGGTGCCGCGATTACGCGAGGCTTCGAGTCGCACAAAGGGCCGAAGGGCTTGTTCGCGCAATTCAGGCTCAATGCCGGGGCCATCATCATCAACAAAAATATTAACTACATCATTTCTGAATTTCACTCTGACTTCGCTTTTGTCGGCATACCGCACGGCATTTGCAATAAGGTTATCAAGAGCCCGTCTCATTGCGACAGCCCGAATGGGAAACAGCGGCAAAGGGTTGTCAGGCATCGTAAGGGTGACATGGCCCGGATTGCTTTTCTGATAGCCTGAAACCATTAAAATGAGCATATCATCGAGGGAGGCAGACACAGCATGTTCCTCTCCCTCGCCTCTGGCAAAAGCAAGATAGCCGTCAATCATGCTCTCTAGCTCAACAACATCATTTTCAAGCGCATCAACATCAACTGTGCGCGTCATCATTGCTAGTTGCAGGCGCATGCGTGTGAGGGGGGTGCGTAAATCATGGCTCACACCGGCGAGCATAGAGGTACGTTCTGTCAGCTGGCGATTAATCCTGTGACGCATTGACTGGAAGGCACGCCCTGCCAGCCTTACTTCGCGCGCGCCGCTTAACTGCCAGTCATCTGTCTGCCGGCCAAGCCCTAATTGACGCGCCGCATTTGCAAGCTGGCGGATAGGGCGCACCTGCCCTTGAAGGAATAATAGCGCAATACAGAATAGGATAAGCGAGCTGCCAATCGTCCAGCCAAGGAATGTCCAGCTTGTTGAGCTGAATAGACGTTTTCGTCCAGCATAGATACGCAGCACACCTGTACCAAGCTGTATATCAACTGAAATAAGGTCTTCATCTGTTGTAAGGTCTGCTGACCAGGGAAAGTCGATTCGATTATTCAAGGTTTCTGATAGCGCGATATAAGCATAGAATGAGCGGTCAATATCTGGGTTCTCAGGCGGTAGAATTGCGTCTGGGGTAAATAACACACTGAAGCCAAAATAACGTCCTGCCAGCATTTGAAGGGCAGGAATATCTTCCATTGTGGGTGTAGAGCCGGCCTGTGAGACGATATAAGAGATCTCTCCAGAAAGGCTATATGCCATATGACGGGTTACTGAATCCCAGTGCCGCTCGTAAAAAATAAGCACGGTAATACATTGCACAAGCAACATCGGCACCAGAATAATTGCAAGCATTCTGGCAAATAGTGTTTTGGGCATATAGTTTCGTAACTGCATTTTCCTGCGCCCTTTAGCGGGCCGTCCCCTGACGACCTAATTTGTTTTTAGCATCCAGCCTTTGCCGCGCACTGTCTGAAGCATTACAGGATAGCGCGGGTCAACTTCAAGCTTGGTGCGGAGCCGCGCAACAGCAACATCAATTGACCTGCCTTGCATGCGGCCATCAAGATGCTGGGCAATTTCATCACGGCTCACTATCTGATTAGCCGATTGTGAAAAACAGGAAAGCAAATCCTGCTCGGCAGTTGTAATGTGAATGCGCCGGCCATTTTCGGTAAGAATGTTGCTGTCCAGATTAAGAGAGAAGGGACCGAATTGAATGTCAGATGAGGCGCTGATATCTGTTTGGCGGTCTAAAATCCGAGAAATTCTTAAAATCAGCTCGCGTGGCTCAAATGGTTTTGCGATATAATCATCAGCGCCTGCTTCAAGTCCTTCTATCCGGTTCTCTGTTTCGGACAGGGCTGTCAGGAATAATGCAGGAATATTTTCTGTTGGCCTGATAGAGGCAAGAAATTCAACGCCGGTCTCGCCGGGCATCATTACGTCTATTACCAGCAAGTCAAAATGCATGGCCTTCATATAGTCGCGGGCTTCTGCTGCACTATTTGCATCGGTAACCCTGAACCCGCTTTCTTCTAGGAAACGCCGTAATAGCTCACGCAATCTCTCATCATCATCAATGACAAGAATATGAGCTGGCTCTGACATCGCGGCGCCTAATCTATTCTATCTGGGTGGACAGCCCGAAGATGGCTGCGGGTATCATCATCAAGCAAGCTTGTCAGAATTTGCTGAAACCCGTCAACAGCATCAATGCCGCGTTCTGAATAGGCGCGGGCAAAGCGGTTACATTGCAGGTCTGTCAGCTTCTTCTCAAGCGATACCCCTTTATCGGTAAGATGAAGCAGACGCTGGCGTCTGTCGCGCGGCCCGGTTTCCTGAATAATATAATCCTCATCAATGAGATGAGAGAGTACCCGAGACAGGCTTTGTTTTGTAATATGCAGAATGGCAAGCAGGTCGCTTACTGTGATGCCTGGCTGGCGACCCACAAAATATATCACCCGGTGATGAGCGCGGCCAAGGTCTAAGTCAGAGAGAAGCTCATCTGCTTCATAAGTGAAGTCACGATAAGCAAAAAACAGTAACTCAATGGCCCTGCGTAATTCCTGACGACGCAGGAATAGTCCCTTTTCACGGGCTGAAGACGTTCCGGACTGTTTCTGTGGTAAAATTATGTCAGTCATGTTGACCGATAATACTGATCCTGATAGGGAAATAAAGGTGAATATAAAAAAATCTGGCTTTTCATCCAGACAAAAAAATAAAATATGGGAGCGCGCTTTCACTGTTGTGGTAGGCAGCGCGTCTATTGGAGGAAAAAATGGCATTAATTCCGTTCGATGATCGTGATGGTCTCATCTGGATGAATGGTGAGATGATACCATGGCGCGATGCGCGCACCCATTCCCTTACCCACGCTCTGCATTATGCCAGTCAGGTATTTGAAGGTGAGCGGGCCTATAGCGGCAAGATTTTTAAAAGTCGTGAGCATACAGAACGGCTTCGCGCTTCATGCCAGTATCTAGATTTTGATCTTCCGCTGGGTAATGAAGAATTCGATGCGATTAAAGCGCAGGTTCTTGACGCTAACGATATTTCTGACGGTTATGTGCGGGCTTTTTGCTGGCGCGGTTCTGAAATGATGGCGATTTCTGCACAAGAAACTAAAATTCATGTTGCTGTTGCGGCATGGCAATGGCCAAGCTATTTCGACCCTGAAACAAAAATGAAGGGTATCACGCTTGATATTGCTGACTGGAAACGCCCATCGGCAGAGTCAGCGCCTGTGCATGCAAAGGCAGCTGGCCTTTATATGATTTGCACCTTGTCAAAGCATGCGGCTGAGAAAAAAGGATTTCAGGATGCGCTGATGCTTGATTATCGGGGCTATGTTGCTGAAGCAACTGGGGCAAATGTCTTTTTTCTGATGGATGATGGTAAGCTTCATACGCCGCTTGCAGATTGCTTTTTGAATGGCATTACGCGTCAGACAGTCATCGGGCTTGCCAAGGATGCAGGCATAGAGGTGGTTGAACGCCATATCATGCCAGAAGAAATGGCTCAGGCAACTGAATGTTTCCTTACTGGAACAGCAGCTGAAGTAACACCTGTCTCACAGGTTCAGGATTATTCTTTCACGCCGGGCGACACTACACGGATGCTCGTAGAGCGGTATTTTGAGCTCGTAAATAGCTAGCTCTTCAGCGCCTTCATAACATCTGTTCACGAAAGCTTAAGTGACTATAGATGGGGAATGCCGGCCTTGAAATAAGACAGGCCGGTCATAGCTGTCATAAATGCTGCAAGCCAGAGCAATGCAATGCCAGCCATGCTGATGATAGCGTTAAATTCTGGTATAACACCGATTGAGATAAGACAACCAATGGCTGTCATCTGAACAGCGGTTTTCCATTTTGCCATCAAGCTGACGGGAAGCGTAATTTTTGTGCCAGCAAGATGTTCTCTTAGCCCTGATACCAGAAATTCACGTAAAATAATAATAAGAGCCGGCAGCAGAAAAAGCAGATCATAATTGGTCTGCGCTGCGAGGCTGATAAGGCACGCACCGATGAGGAGCTTGTCAGCAATGGGGTCAAGCATACGCCCCAGCGGTGAGATAACTTCCATCTGGCGTGCAAGATAGCCATCAAGCCAATCACTAATGCTGGCTATGATAAATAAAATAAGCGCATAGAGCGCATAGTCAGGCCTGTCTGAATGCCAGATAAGAACAGCGATAAAAGGGGCAAGTGCAATCCGGATTGTTGTAATAATGTTGGGAAGATTATTCATTCGCTCTTCCTTGTCTCCTGTCCGGCACTAATGGTCTCGTGCGTGTGAGTATATCTGTTAGCCTTCTAAATAACGGGAGTAAGGCTTGAGGTCTAGTCAGCAGATGCATTAACAGCCATATCGGGCATAAATATTACTGACTTGATTGATGAAACCAGTCATAGAGGCGTTGAGCAATGGCGTCTGAGATTCCATCAACAGCCTGAAGATCACGCACGCCGGCACGAGACACAGCGCGGGCTGAGCCAAAATGAGTCAGTAGCGCGCGTTTACGAGATGCGCCAATACCCGGCACACCATCTAGTGGATTGCTCAATGTTTGCTTTGTGCGCCGGGCGCGATGGGCGCCGATGGCGTAGCGATGCGATTCGTCACGAAGACGTTGCAGATAATGCATCGCAGGATCTTGCGGCGGAAGGGTAAAGCTTTCGCGCCCCTCAATATGAAACTGCTCACGCCCGGCATTTCTATCCGGCCCTTTTGAAATTCCTACAATCTGGATGTCATCCAGTCCTAGTTCCTGCATCACCTCACGCACCGCATTGAGCTGACCACGGCCACCATCAATAAGTAGCAGGTCAGGCCAGTTTGACGAATTCTGGTCGGGGTCTTCTTTCAAAGCGCGTTCAAATCGGCGGAATATCATCTGGCGCATCATCGCAAAATCATCGCCTACCTCTACCTTATAGGGGCCATCTGATTTCATATTGAATTTCCGATAGGCAGATTTCATAAACCCATCCACCCCAGCAACCACCATGCCACCAACCGCATGTGCACCTTGAATATGTGAGTTATCGTAGATTTCTATCCGGCTTGGAGGTGTATCCATCTGGAAGGCCTCTGCAAGGGCTAACAGCAATCTATGCTGTGAGGATGTTTCGGCAAGTTTTCGGGTAAGGGCTTCTTCGGCATTCTTGCGTGCCATATCCATAAGCTGACGGCGGGCGCCGCGGGACGGCGTGCTCATCTCAATTTTCTGACCAGCGGAGATAGAAAGAGCTTCGGATAACAAGGCTGCTTCATCGGGAAGGTCACTGACAAGAAGCAGTTTCGGGGGATGCCGTTCATCATAGAACTGACCGATAAAGGCGGCTAGAATATCTGCTTTTTCGGCATCTGCTGCCTGTTTGGGGAAATAGGCGGTGTTGCCGTAATTCGTGCCGGCGCGCACAAAGAAAATCTGAATACAGAACTGGGTTCCTGCCTGCGCGACCGCAATAATATCAGCATCTGCCAGACCTTGCATATTGATATCTTGATTGGCCTGAATAGCGGTAAGGGCTCTGATCCGGTTACGCCATAAGGCAGCCGTTTCAAAATCTAGCTCTTCGGCAGATTGTTGCATGGCGCGGCCATAGTCACGCTGAACAGAATCTGATTTGCCAGAGAGAAATGCCGAGGCAGCTTTTAGCTGCTCTTTATAGGCTGCCTTACTGACATACCCTACACAAGGTGCCGTGCAGCGTTTAATCTGATATTGCAGGCAGGGGCGTGAGCGGGCATCAAAATAACTATCCGTGCAGGTTCGTAATAAAAAGGCCCGAGACAGAGATGTTATTGTCCGGTTAACCGCACCTGCAGAGGCAAATGGTCCATAATAATCACCAGCCCGCTTTTGCGCGCCACGATGTTTTGTCAATTGCGGGAAGTCATGTGCACCAGCCAGCAGAATATAGGCAAAGCTTTTATCATCCTTTAGCAGGATATTATATCGTGGACGCAATTGCTTGATAAGGTTTGATTCAAGCAGTAACGCTTCGACCTCAGAATTTGTCACTGTTATTTCAAGATGAATGGTTTCGGCAACCATCTGCATCAGCCGGCTTGATAACCTGTTGGGCTGGGTGTAGCTGGTCACGCGTTTGGCAAGGTGGCGCGCTTTGCCAACATACAAGCTATCACCTGCCGCATTGAACATCCGGTAGACGCCTGGCTGATGAGGCAATGTCTTAATCTGCTTTTTCAGATATGCTAGTCCACGCGCAAAATCTGGGCGCTCAGCATCATCTTCAACAGGTGTCTCTGGTGTGTCTGTCATTGTGGTGGACGGTTTTTACTACCATGAATAAAACAGGGATAATTCCAATAGTTTCAGTATAGACCGGTCTATGGGGAAGATAAATAGCTGTCAGCGCGACAGTGGCTTATCTGGGGCTGTTCATATTTATCACAAAAAGAGAAGGGGTCTTTAGCTGAGGTGCAATTTCATGCTCCGAATCGGACGTTTAGCTGGGGTAAAACTTTATCCCCGCTTCCTGTGGATAAAGTTGTGGAAGACTTGCTGCTCTAGGGCAAATAGTGGCGGATTTCTGCCCTTTGAACGATTTTGCCTAAAAAAACAGCAATTTAAAAATAGTTATATTTTACAATAATTTAACCAGAAGCAAGTAAAAAGAAATGATGTGTTTCAGTCTTTTGTCATCAAATAAGGTAATTTGCTGATTGTAATAAATAAGGTGTGTAAAACTAACCGGCTCTGACCTTTAAATTTGGGATATTAGGAATAGGAAATAAAATCCAACAAAAACAGTTGCCCACACCCGAGTGATGATATTTCCCTTGAAAGAAATCCAGCAAATAAGGGTTGTTGACAGCATTAAGATCGGAAGGGTTAACCCTAAAATATCATCAGGTGCCGGAAGTGGGGCGGTCAGTCCTGCGATCCCTAAAATGGCCGAAAGGTTAAAAATATTTGAACCAATAATATTACTCAACGCAATATCATTGCGTCGGTGCAGTATACTTGCCAAGACGGCAATAATTTCAGGCAAGGATGTGCCGATAGCAATAATGGTTAGCCCGATGACTGTCTGGCTTAGACCAAGAGCGCTGGCGAGGCTCACACCGCCTTCAACAAATAAATCAGCGCCGATGATAAGACCTATCACGCCGCCGATGCAATATAAGCTCGCGCGCCAGACTGCGAGGGGCTTGTCAGTATCTGTCCCTGCAGTATCGCCTGATGCATCAAAGCGATAGGCCGACCAGAGCTGGAGGCCCATATAAGCAAAAAAGCCACTCATCAAAATGCTGGCTGTTACATATCGGTATGCCCCGCCAAGCAGATCAAAAAACAGAATGACAGTGGCAGCGATAGTAAAAGCCAGAACAAAAAGCTGGTCGCGTGGCTCAAGGGTGTTTTTTGTGGGGATAGGTACAATCAACGCGCCTAGCCCCAAAACAAGAAGAAGGTTTGCGATGTTAGAGCCTAGCAGGTTGCCCCAGGCTATCTCAGGTGTGCCTATCAGCGCAGCATCAACAGATACAAGCAGCTCTGGCATGGAGGTGCCTGCTGCAATAATGCCAATAGCAATCAAAGGTGCCGGTAAACGCAGATGCTGTGCCAGAGATATTGTGCCCGGCAGCAAGACATAGCCCCCCCATAGTAAAAGAAGAAGACCGCCGCCCAGGACAAGTAGTGAAGAGAGCATAGGGTTTTACCTTTGATGTGAGGCGTTAATGGTGGTTATAGTGCGCGCGCCACTAACGTTGGATGATGGCGGAGCGCGTGTGACTGTAAGGGAAAATTTTTTCGATTTCAGGCAGGTTTTAACTTTCAGATTATAATATTCAGACCGTAACGATGTTGTTTTAATGGAATTAAGCGTAAGGGCAAGGCCTAAGGGTATCTCTTGTCCGGTATAATAGGAGGGTAGGATTATATTATCCCTGACAGCACAGCTTCGCCGAAAAATAGCCTGGGCGTTAATCATCATTGCGCCGGTCTTTTTCTGTGCCAATATGATTACAGCGCGCGCGATGGCAGGAATTTTCCCCCCCGCCGCAATGGGACTGACAAGATGGGGTCTTGTGGCTCTTTTCCTTGCAATTATATTGTTCCCACATGTCAGACAGCATGCAGCAGGAATTCGGTCTGAATGGCTCTCCCTTGCTATTCTTGGCGGCTTGGGTATGGGATTATGCGGCGCTCCTATCTATCTTGCAGGAACACTTACAACAGCGACTAATATTGGTCTGATTTATGCTGTCTGCCCGCTGATTATCCTGATGCTGAGCGCTTATGTTTTTTCTGCCTCAATCAAGCTTGGCCAGCTTGCCGGACTGACGGCAGGACTGGTTGGGGTTCTGATTATCATCATCAAGGGTAATGTCTCAGTTATTACCGGGTTACAGTTTAATGGCGGTGATTTGCTGGTTGTGATGGGAACGCTTGCCTTTGCGGTCTATTCAGTTGGGCTGAAGCAGGTAAAAACTACCTTGCCGCCATTGCTCAGGCTCGGTGTCATGGCATTTTTTGGTGCTATCTGGCATTTGCCATTTGTCGCCTATGAAGTCTTTCTTCAGCACGATATCGTGACCCTAACCCCGCAGATTTTCGGGGTTGCCTTTATTCTTGTGTTTGTCGCATCTCTTGGCGCCTATGTGTCATTCGGCGTTGTTGTTTCAGAATTAGGCGCAACACGTGCCGGCACCATTTTATTCTTATCGCCTGTCTATAATGCCGTTCTAGCGGTAACATTATTGGGTGAGGTGCTCGCACAATATCATTTTGTCGGCCTTGCTCTTATCCTGCCCGGTCTGTGGCTTGCCAATAGATAAACGAGGCTAGCGCCGGTAGATAAATAAGGCTAGCGCCGGGGCTTGCGACCTGATGGCGGTTGAATAGGGGCATCAATTTCAGCGCGCTGAGGGCGTTTTGATGCTTTTGCCGCAATAGAGGGTGCCATGCCAGGTGCGTCTAGACCGAGCTGTTTGGCCTCTAGACGGCGAAGCTCATCACGCAGACGTGCCGCTTCTTCGAATTCAAGATTAGCGGCCGCATCACGCATCTGGGTTTCAATATCTGCAATGATGGTTTTCATGTCCTTGCCGGCATGCGAGGCCCGTCCCCCAGCTTTGACATTGACGTGGTCAGCCTTCTCGTAAACAGAATTCAGAATATCAGCGATATCCTTCTTTACTGTTTGCGGGGTGATGCCATGGTCTTCATTCCATTTTTGCTGCCGCTCTCGGCGTCTGTCTGTTTCATCCAAAGCATAGCGCATGCTGTCTGTAATTCTGTCAGCATAAAGAATAACTCTGCCTTCAGCATTACGGGCAGCTCTGCCAATCGTCTGAATAAGGGAGGTGCGGGAGCGCAAATACCCTTCCTTGTCAGCATCCAGAATGCCAACAAGAGCACATTCCGGAATATCAAGACCTTCACGCAACAAGTTAATCCCTATCAGAACATCAAAGACGCCAAGCCGCAAATCGCGGATAATCTCAATCCGCTCCAGCGTATCAACATCTGAATGCACATAGCGCACTTTAATGCCCGCTTCATGCATATATTCGGTTAAGGCTTCAGCCATTTTCTTGGTCAGAGTTGTTACCAGAACGCGGGTGCCATTAGTTGCAGCATCACGGCATTCAGCAATAATATCATCTACCTGACTTTCGGTTGGCCTGACAAGACAGACCGGGTCGATAAGCCCTGTTGGCCGGACGACCTGTTCTGCAAACACGCCGCCTGTGCGCTCTAGCTCCCATGTGCCGGGGGTTGCAGATACATAAATTGTCTGGGGGCGAAACTGTTCCCATTCTTCAAATTTTAAAGGCCTGTTATCAAGGCAAGAGGGCAGGCGGAAGCCATAGTCCGATAAGGTTGATTTCCGGGCAAAGTCACCTTTATACATTGCGCCGATTTGCGGCACAGTCACATGGCTTTCATCAACGATTAGCAGGGCGTTTTCAGGTAGATACTCAAATAAGGTCGGCGGCGGTTCACCTGGCGCACGACCAGATAAATAGCGGGAATAATTCTCAATACCATTACAGCTTCCTGTCGCTTCTATCATCTCAAGATCAAACTGCGTGCGTTGCTGGAGGCGCTGGGCTTCGAGAAGTTTTCCTGTTTCATTAAAATCATCAAGCCGAACAGTCAGCTCATTGCCAATCAATTTGACAGCTTGCTGAAGGGTTGGGCGAGGCGTGACATAATGTGAATTCGCAAAAATAGTAATTTTTGGCAGTTGTGATGTTTTCTCGCCGGTCAGCGGGTCAAATTCCCAGATTTCTTCTACCTCATCCCCGAACAGAGAAATCCGCCATGCTCTATCTTCGAGGTGGGCCGGAAAGACCTCTATATTGTCGCCGCGCACTCTGAATGACCCACGGGCAAAATTCACATCATTCCGGCGATATTGAAGTTCGGTTAAGCGGCGGAGCAAGGATTGGCGTTCAAGCTCATCGCCTTCTGAGATGCGCATTGTCATGGTGGAGTAGGTCTCAACAGACCCAATGCCATAAATGCAAGAAACAGAGGCAACGATAATGACATCATCGCGCTCAAGCAGTGAGCGGGTTGCAGAATGCCGCATCCGGTCAATCTGCTCGTTGATGGAGGATTCTTTTTCAATGAACAGATCAGAGCGCGGCACATAGGCTTCTGGCTGATAATAGTCATAGTAGGAGACAAAATATTCTACAGCATTATCAGGGAATAGTGATTTCATTTCCCCATAGAGCTGTGCAGCAAGGGTCTTGTTCGGCGCCAGAATAAGGGCTGGACGCTGTGTCTGTTCAATGACATGGGCAATGGTGAATGTCTTGCCAGACCCTGTTACCCCAAGCAGAACCTGATCCCGGTCTCCGTCTTTTATCCCGCTCATAAGATCACTAATCGCCTTTGGCTGATCGCCATTGGGGGCAAAGTCAGACACAAGCGTATAATCCGCTGGTTTCTGTTCTCTATCTGTTAGCAGTGATTCGATGTGAGCTTCCATGCTGAGCAAGATAAGCCTCTGAGCAAGAAAGGCAAAGGGGTGATGCATTTCAGAGTTGTTTTTTTCAGCCAAACGGCAAAATGCTGGGTTATCATTCTTAACGCTGGTATGCTGTTCCGGTATCGCTTTAGATTTTCTTGCTTCTGGACGCTTCTACTATGACAACAGATTTTATTGCTGACCGCCTGTCCCGCATTAAGCCCTCACCAACGATGGCGATGACCCGTATTGCGGATGAGAAAAAAGCAGCCGGAGAAAATATTATTGGTCTTGCTGCCGGTGAGCCTGATTTTGATACGCCGTTACATATCCGCAAAGCAGCTTGTGATGCGATGGATGCTGGCAAGACAAAATATACGACTGTTGATGGCGTGCCAGAGCTGAAAGATGCTGTGATTGCAAAATTTTCAACTGATAATAATATTACCTATGAGCGCGAAAACATCACGATCGCAACAGGCGGCAAGCAGGTGCTATTTAATGCGCTGATGGCAACGGTGAATGCCGGCGATGAAGTTATTATTCCGGCGCCATACTGGGTTTCCTATCCTGAGATCGTAAGGCTGGCACAGGGTGTTCCTGTTATTCTGTCCTGTGCAGAAGACGATAACTTCAAGCTGACCCCAGACGTATTAGCAGCTGCGATAACCCCGCAAAGTAAATGGCTTATCCTGAATAGCCCGTCTAATCCGACAGGGGCTGCCTATTCAAAAGACGAGCTTATTGCGCTTGCTGATATTGTGCGCGCCCATCCGCATTTGCATGTGCTGTGCGATGATATCTATGAATATCTGATTTATGATGGTGCTGTTTTTGCCACGATGGCAGAAATTGCGCCCGACCTTATCCCGCGCATTCTTACCCTGAACGGTGTTTCAAAATCCTATTCGATGACAGGCTGGCGGATTGGCTATGCAGCAGGCGCTGCGCCGCTGATAAAGGCGATGGCAAAGATCCAGTCACAATCAACGTCTAACCCGAATTCTATTGCACAATGGGCAGCGGTCGCAGCTCTTACTGGGCCGCGGGATTTCATGGCGCCGCAATTGGCTATTTTTGACGAGCGGCGCGCGCTGGTCACAGACCGGCTCAATGATATTGACGGCATTAGCTGTATGAAGCCGGCTGGTGCCTTTTATGTATACCCCTCTTGTGCAGGGCTTATTGGGCGCGCAACACCAGATGGCATCGTCTTAAAAACAGATAGCGATGTTGTTACCTACTTTTTAGAAGCAGAAGGTGTTGCAATGGTGCCGGGCGTCGCTTTTGGCTTATCACCATATTTCCGTATTTCATATGCTGCTGCGACTGACGTGCTGGATGATGCGATGACGCGGATTGCGCGCGCCTGTGCTGCGCTCCGTTAATATTTTTTGCGATAAACTGCCTATATTTTGCCCTAGTCAGAAGGCAGGATTGATATATCTATCGTAGAAAGGTTATCAGGGTTAGTCGGCATCCTGCCGCACGGCCTGATGCATCATTACTGGTAGGGGTGACATATTATGCTACTTAAACATAAAAAGAGCTGGGAAATGCCGCAGCATATGGCAACCGATGAAGCCTTGTTTCTGTCGCGCCGTGAGTGGCTGAAAGCAGCAGGACTGGCAGGGATCGGTATTGCAGCAGGGACAGCTGGGCTATCGGCTATGATGGGGCGGGCCTCTGCTGCGCCTATCACAGGGTTTCCGGCCACCCGCAATGATAGCTATGTTCTTGACCGTGCGTTGACAGCAGAGCAGGAAGCCATAACCTATACTAATTTTTATGAATTTGGGTCATCCAAAACAATCTGGCGCAAAGCCCAGAAACTGGAAACTGATCCGTGGATGGTTACCATTGATGGGATGGTTGAAGAAGAGCTGAAAATAGATGCAGCCGAGCTTATTACCAAACTTGGCTCTCAGGAAGAACGGCTCTATCGCCACCGTTGTGTTGAAGCATGGGCGATGGCAGTGCCGTGGACGGGCGTACCGTTTTCCAAGCTTGTTGCGCTGGCGCGCCCAACATCAGGGGCAAAATACATCAGGATGGAGACATTTTATGACCCATCTGTTGCGCCTGGCCAGAAACAGTCTTGGTATCCGTGGCCCTATGTTGAGGGCATTACCATTGAAGAAGGTATGAACGAGCTCGCCTTGCTAGGAACAGGCATGTATGGCAAGGGGCTAGAGAAGCAGAATGGCGCGCCGTTACGCTGTGTCTTGCCGTGGAAATACGGGTTTAAAGGTATCAAATCGATTGTGAAATTCACTTTTACAGACCAGCAGCCGGTAAGTTTCTGGGAACAGTTGGCGAAAAACGAATATGGGTTCTGGGCAAATGTTAATCCAGAGGTAGCTCACCCGCGCTGGTCGCAGGCAACCGAACGGATGCTCGGCTCGGATGACCGGGTGCCAACCCTGCTCTATAATGGATATGAAGAGCAGGTTGCAGGCCTTTATGCGGGTATGGGCGGCATAGGCGACAGGCTATTCCGTTAAACAGGTTTTATCTGCGGCATATGGGTTAGCCTCTATTACGCAGGCTCCTGCCAGCCAAAATGCTGTCTTACTTGTGTGCTAAGGGACGGCATTTCATCAAGAACAGCAAAAGGCGTGCTCAGAATATCTGGATTTTCCAGCGCCTCTTCAAGCAGGACAGTATGATGATTGGCTTTCATACGTGCATGAAAATCTGCAATCCGGCCTTCTTCTTCGCGCAATGTTGCCACGATAACCGGCTTTCCTGTCAGGGCGGCCTCACTCGTCATATTAACAGAATCTGAGGTGACAATCACCGCATCTGCCTGACCTAGAATGCCGGGATAAGGGTTTGGGTCCTGCCCATCCCAGAGCGTATATGACAGGCCGGTGAGCGCAATAGTTAGGTTTTTGAGATGACGGGCAGGTGTCCGGCGTGACGGAATGAGGGCAAGGCTGGCACCGGTTTTATTCGCAAGTGCTGCGAGCTGCCGGCCAAGGCCAGCAAATGCTTCAGCGCCTGCTTTATAGCGCTTATTATGCCCCCCTATCATGACAGCATAGACAGGCGCATGAAGGCGTGAAAAGGGTGTGGGCAGGCTGGTTGCCTGTTCTGCAATGGCATCACGGGTGAGCCTGTTAAGGGAGCCTGTGCTTACGAGCACATGCTCATAGCCGGGCGTGCCGGCAAGGGCTGCCATGTCATCATGAGCGGTAACAATAAGCATATCGAAATGATGCGGCGAGATGCGCGGATCCTGAATATGAATGGTTTTTGTCCGCTGTGATGTCAGCCTGCGGATTCCAACCGAAAGGCCTGCCATTCGGGTGCCGCAGGTAATCAGAAGTTCAGGGAATATGCCTGCCTTGAGCCAGTCAGGTTTACGGCCAAGAGTAAGCTGCCATCCAGGAATGGCAGCATGAGAAGGAAAGAGCCGTAGCCACGGTGTTGGCACAGCCCGCAGGTCAGTTGCCTCTAATCCAAGGGATTGAGCCAGCGCAAAAGACTGGCTCATCATTCCCATAGTGCCATCTGATAATATCCATGTTGAATCTGGCATTTTAACAAAAGTATCAGACGAGTGAATTGAACGCGACATTGAGAGCGTATCCTTGAAAGAGACATGAAAGAAGCATTTATAAAGGCTGAAAGAGCTTCTAGATTTAAAATATTTCCAAATTTTGTAATATTGTTGCGCTTTGAATTATGTCACCTTACAGTAACCCTTAAAGGCGGTCCTCATATAATGTCCAAAAAATTCAAACTTGATACTGTTGATAAGCGGATTTTAAGCGATCTGCAAGAACACGGTCGAATGACAAATGTGGAGCTTGCCAAAAATGCTGGTATCTCCGCACCTCCTTGTCTGCGCCGTGTAAGAGCGCTCGAAGATGCTGATATCATCAAGGGCTATCATGCTGACATTGACGGAGAGGCACTCGGCTACACTGTCACAATTTTTGCGTTTGTCGGCCTAACAAGTCAGGCAGAAACAGACCTTCAGGAATTTGAAGTTCTGGTTAACTCATGGGATATGGTGCGTGAATGCCATATGCTGATGGGGGAAACAGATTTTCTGCTTAAAATTGTTGCCCGCGACTGGGATGATTTTCAGCGATTTCTGACCAGCAATCTTACGCCAGCGCCAAATGTCAGCCACGTCAAGACAGCGCTTGCTATCCGGTCACGTAAAAATATGCCAGGTGTGCCAATTAATCTTGCCCCGTAAGGCCGTGTGTCTAATCGCTGATAACCGAAATTGAAATAATTTCATAAGGGTGTGGGCCGCGCGGTGTTTGCACTTCAACTGAATCACCCTCGCTTTTGCCAATCAGGGCGCGGGCAATCGGCGAGGCTGTTGAAATCCGGCCTAGCTCGATATCAGCCTCATATGGGCCGACAATCACATAGGTTGCTTCTTCATCAGTCACTTCGTCTGCCACAACAACCTTAGTGCCAAACGTGACAATCTGGCCTGTTAGACGCGATAAATCGACGACTTCAGAGCGGCTTGTCACATCTTCAAGTTCAGTGATTCTACCTTCGATAAAAGACTGCCGTTCACGCGCAGCGTGATATTCAGCATTTTCAGAGAGATCGCCATGTTCGCGTGCATCAGCAATAGCGCGGATGACTTCATGACGCTCTGGTCCTTTTAGTGTAACCAGCTCAGTTTTAATCTTTTCAAGTCCGGCTGGTGTGAATGGAATTTTTTCCATCTTATTCTATCCTGTCGTGAGGGGATGCTCACATCCCCTTTTTTTTGCGTAACTGCAAGCATGCGCCTCAGAAAGGGATGCCTGCAAAAAAGGTTATAAGCCCTGATGCTACGCTACAACGCCCCTGTTTGGCAAATAATCCTGTAGCGAGCAGACATCCAGACTTCCGTCTCTCAGACTGCTAATCGCAGCAACAGCAGCACGGCTACCCGATACTGTTGTATAATAGGGAATGTTGTTGGTAAGGGCTGTGTGACGCAAAGAGAAGCTATCCTGAATTGCTGCTGCGCCATGTGCTGTATTGAAGACCAGCTGAATATCGCCTGATAGCATTGCATCCACTGCATGCGGCCGGCCTTCCATCACTTTATTAATGTGGGTTGCAGGCACACCGGCTTGCTGAAGAGCATCGGTTGTACCGCCAGTCGCCATAATCGAAAAACCAAGTTTTACAAGCTGTTGGCAGATAGGAATGAAGGCTTCCTTGTCAGCATCCTTTACCGAAATAAAGACACTTCCTTTCAGCGGCAGAACCGTACCGGCCCCAAGCTGACTTTTGGCAAAAGCCCGTCCAAAATTCGTATCAATCCCCATTACTTCACCCGTAGATTTCATCTCAGGGCCAAGGAATACATCAACGCCCGGGAAGCGAGAGAATGGGAAGACAGCTTCTTTAACAGCAACATGATCCTGCTGATGGGTTATCAGATTAAAGGCAGATAGTTTTTCGCCTGCCATGATACGGGCGGCAATTTTTGCAATCGGGTTGCCAGTCGCTTTTGCAACAAACGGCACAGTACGGCTGCCGCGCGGATTAACTTCTAGCAGATAAATATCTGAGCCTTTGACAGCAAACTGAACATTCATCAGTCCGACAACTTTCAAGGCGTGAGCCAGAGTTGTTGTTTGCTCTTTGATAGAGCTCAGAATATCAGAGGAAAGTGTCTGCGGCGGCAATGTACAGGCTGAGTCGCCAGAATGGATGCCAGCTTCTTCGATATGTTCCATAATGCCGGCAATAAAGACGTCATCACCATCACATAAAGCATCAACATCAACTTCAATGGCGTTTTCAACAAACCGGTCTATCAACACCGGACTGCTACCAGACACAACCACTGCATCGCGCATATAGCGTTCCATATCATTCATATGATAGACGACCTCCATTGCGCGGCCTCCTAGCACATATGAGGGACGAATAACCACGGGCAGGCCAACACGCTCTATAATCGCACGGGCCTGTTCGGTTGAGGTTGCAAGACCATTTTCAGGCTGTTTCAGGTCATGCTTTTGCAGAAGCTTCTGAAAACGTTCTCTGTCTTCTGCCAAATCGATAGCATCAGGGCTGGTGCCTAAAATTGTAATGCCAGCAGCTTCAAGGCCTGCCGCAATCTTTAGCGGTGTCTGACCACCGAGCTGCACAATCACCCCTTTAACACGGCCATTTTCAGCTTCGCGCTGAATGACCGAGATGACATCTTCATCTGTTAGAGGCTCAAAATATAATCTGTCCGATGTATCGTAATCGGTTGATACCGTCTCAGGGTTACAATTTATCATGATGGTCTCATAGCCAGCATCAGACAGAGCATAAGCGGCATGAACACAGCAATAATCAAATTCGATACCCTGCCCAATACGGTTCGGGCCGCCGCCGAGAATAATAACTTTTTCCCGGTCCGATGGGTCAGCTTCACAGGTTGCCCCTGCACTATCTTCAAAGGTTGAGTAAAGATAGGCGGTTTCTGAGGCAAATTCTGCGGCGCAGGTATCAATGCGTTTGAAAACAGGGCGGATATCAAGTGACAGGCGCGCGGCTGTAACGTCAGCTTCTGTCTTGGCCGCAAGCTGGGCTAGTCTACTGTCTGAAAAGCCCCGTGATTTTAAATTATGGAACGTTGCTTTATCGGCAGGCAGTCCGTTTTCCTTTACCCAGTTTTCTGCGCCAACAATTTCAGCAATCTGGGTGAGGAACCAGGGGTCCCATTTGGTCACTTTATGGATGTCAGGAAGGCTCATTCCGGCACGCATTGCTTGTGCAATTCGCAAGATGCGGTCTGGTGTCTGCCCTGCAATCCAGCCGCGCAAACTATCCTCGCCAAGGGTGCCATCAACGATTGGCATTTCCATTTCATCAAGACCGCTCAAGCCTGTCTCAAGCGAACGCAAGGCCTTTTGAAGACTTTCAGCAAAGCTTCTACCAACAGCCATTGCTTCGCCAACTGACTTCATCGATGTGGAAAGCTCGGCTGGTGTGCCAGAGAATTTCTCGAATGTGAAGCGCGGAATTTTTGTAACAACATAATCAATTGTTGGCTCAAAACTGGCAGGTGTAACCCCGGTAATATCATTATCGAGCTCATCAAGTCGGTATCCAACGGCCAGCTTTGCTGCGATTTTTGCAATCGGAAACCCGGTCGCCTTGGAAGCAAGAGCTGATGAGCGGCTAACCCGCGGGTTCATCTCAATAACAATAATACGTCCATCGGTCGGGCTGATGGCAAATTGAACATTCGAGCCGCCTGTATCAACGCCAATTTCACGGAGTACGGCAATCGAAGCATTACGCAGGGCCTGATATTCTTTATCGGTCAGTGTAAGGGCTGGTGCTACGGTGATGCTATCGCCGGTATGAACGCCCATCGGGTCAACATTTTCAATGGAACAGACGATAATACAATTATCGGTATGGTCGCGCACCACTTCCATCTCGAACTCTTTCCAGCCAAGAAGAGATTCTTCGATAAGAACTTCGGAAACAGGTGAGAGACGCAAGCCATCACGCACAATAGCTTCAAACTCATCACGATTATAAGCAATGCCGCCGCCTTCGCCGCCAAGGGTAAAGGAGGGGCGCATGATAGCGGGAAGGCCAACAATCTCCAGAGCTGCGAGCGCATCTTCAAAATTATTCACGGTGCGCGAGCGCGCAGATTCAAGACCGATAGAATCCATTGCATTACGGAACAGGGTGCGGTCTTCGGCTTTTTCGATAGAGTCGGGGCGTGCGCCAATCAGCTCAACATTGAACTTATCCAACACACCATCACGATGCAGCGCAAGAGCTGTATTCAAAGCCGTCTGGCCGCCCATTGTTGGCAGTAACGCATCGGGGCGTTCTTTTTCAATAATCTGGGCAACAATCTGCGGAGTGATGGGCTCAATATAGGTTGCATCAGCCATGCCCGGGTCGGTCATAATCGTCGCCGGATTGGAGTTTACCAGAATGATGCGGTAGCCCTCGGCGCGGAGCGCTTTGCAGGCTTGGGCTCCTGAATAATCGAATTCACAAGCTTGACCGATGATAATCGGTCCTGCCCCGATAATCAGGATGGAAGAAATATCAGAACGGCGTGGCATGGCGAATTACCCTGATTTTGTCTGTGACATTAATGAAGCAAAACGTGCAAATAAATTACGTGAATCATGAGGCCCCGGAGAAGATTCGGGATGATATTGCACACTGAAAACAGGCTTGGTTTTATGTCGTAGCCCTTCGACAGATCCATCAAATAGCGAAATATGCGTGACTTCAACATCAGCAGGCAGGCTATCTGCATCAACAACAAAGCCATGATTCTGGCTGGTAATTTCAATCTGGCCAGACGCAAGGTCACGTACCGGATGGTTTGCGCCGCGATGTCCGCGCGCCATTTTCATTGTTGCGCCGCCAAAGGTAAGCGCCAAAAGCTGGTGTCCAATACAGATACCAAAAATCGGAACCCCGCTATCTGTCAGTTTCAACAGCTCAGGGGTTGCATAAGTTGCGGTTGCGGCTGGATCACCTGGACCATTGGCAAGAAAAATACCGTCTGGATTGCGCGCTAAGATATCCTCAGCTGACGTGTCTGCAGGCACAACCTCAACCCGGCAGCCTACATCTGCCAAACAGCGCAGGATATTCTGTTTACAGCCAAAATCAATCGCTACCACATGATGAGCACCAGTTGTTATGCCGGCTGCGCCGGATGACAAATCAAAGCTGGTTTCCTGCCAGATATGAGGCTCAGTGATGGATACGGTTGAGGCAAGGTCCATGCCGGCAAGTCCCGGCCAGTCAGAGGCAAGCTTGGTGAGGGCAGGGATATCAAATACCCCGTCTGGATTATGGCATAACACGCCAGTTGGCGCGCCATTATCACGAATATGCCGGGTCAGGGCGCGGGTATCAACGCCAGAAATCCCAGGCAGGTTGTTCGCTTCGAGCCAGTCTTGAAGCGGGCTTTCAGCGCGCCAGCTTGCCGGCTGCGTTACAGGATTACGTACAATCATTCCCAGCGCAGAAGGGGTTGCTGTTTCAACATCAATCTTGTTGGTGCCAACATTGCCAATATGCGGAAAGGTAAAGGTAATGAGCTGACCAGCATAGGAGGGGTCGGTCATAATTTCCTGATAACCTGTCATTGAGGTATTGAAGCAGACTTCGCCTACATGGGTTGTCGCTGCGCCAAATCCCATGCCGTAAAACTGCGTGCCATCATCAAGAATCAAAAGTGCTGTAGGTGTTTGAGGGGGTGAGAAGACAGGCGTAAATTCAGTCCCAAAAACGATGTCTGACATCCTAATAGCACCCCTTTTATAATCATTCAGAATTTGGTTGCTTCTTTGCGGCGCACCTTGCCAAATGCGGGTTGCTGGCGAAGTGTTGATGAAGATAGACGAGCTATCCTTGCAAACACCACAACATCCAACATCGCATCACAAGAAAAACGGTCGCAGTGAAGCAGGTCAAAATTGCCACTTCCTACTATCCCAAGGGCAGGTAGGTCAAGTCTTGTCTTGCATCACCGAAGCAGTTGGCGTAAAAGGCGGGTTTCTTGGATGGGGGTTTGCTGTGCAGAAATTCAGGCAGGCCGAATGGTAGATTTTATTTAGCTGATTCTTAGAAAAAAAAGAAGCTAGAGG
>DGJU01000007.1:21441-24508 GCA_002387605.1 Alphaproteobacteria bacterium UBA4588
CAATCTGTTTTTTAGAGGAAGGTATCTGATACATGCGTGAAATAATTGCAAGCGCGATGAAAACAGCGTTAAAGGAAAAAGATCAGGTTGGTCTTTCGACAATCAGGTTAATTTCAGCAGCCCTGAAAGATAGAGATATTGCCGCCCGCTCGGCTGATAATAATGAGGGCATTTCGGACGATGAGATTCTATCATTGATGCAGACGATGATTAAGCAGCGGAATGAATCAGTCAAAATGTATGTGCAGGGCAACCGTCCTGAACTAGCTGCTGCTGAACAAGCAGAAATTGCTATTATCCAGCAGTTCCTTCCTGCTCAGCTCAGTGATGAAGATGTTGCATCTGCTATTGCTAATGCCATAACAGAGACAGGCGCAAATTCTGTCCGCGATATGGGTAAAGTCATGGCTCATTTGAAAGAAAAATATGCTGGTCAGCTTGATTTCTCAGCCGCTAGCCAGAACGTAAAATCAGCTTTGATGAATTAGGCTGATTGTGGCAGACTGAAACTCTGTTTCGTCTGCTGTAAGAGCCTGTCATGCCAGTCTTGCTTTGCAGGCACCAAAGCTGTTTACCTGAAGAACGCATGATACAAAAACCCATGATATCGGGCGGTAAGTAAAACATCGTGGCAGTCTCACCTGAATTTATCGAAGAGTTGCGAGCGCGGGTATCGCTGTCAGATATCATTGGCAAGCGCACCAAGCTGGTCCGTAAAGGTCAGCGTATGTCTGGTCTCTGCCCCTTTCATAGTGAAAAATCACCGTCTTTTTATGTTAATGATGCTGAGGGTTTCTATCACTGCTTTGGCTGCGGCGTGAATGGTGATGCTATCTCTTTTTTACGGGAAAGCGATGGTCTTGAATTCATCGAAGCTGTGCGCCGGCTTGCCGATATGGCCGGTATGGTTGTGCCCGAAGAAACGCCGGTTGATAGGCAAAAGACTGAGCGCCGGAAAACATTACTGGATGCGCTGGAACGCACAGCATTATTCTATCAATCCAGTCTGACATCTGGCGGCGGCGCGGAAACGCGTGAGTATCTTGCGGCGCGCGGGCTTAATGAGGATGTCATAAAAGATTTCCGGCTTGGCTATTCGCCGAAAGCTGGCTTGCGTGCCACACTCCACCAACATGAAATTGCTGATGACCTTATTAAGACAGCTGGTCTTATTGGGGTTTCGGATAAGGATGGCTCATTTTATGATTATTTCCGAAACCGGGTCATGTTTCCCATCGAAAACCGGCAAGGGCAAATTATTGCGTTCGGTGCGCGTGCCTTTGGTGATGCGAAGCCGAAATATCTGAATTCTCCAGAAGGGCCGGCCTTTTCCAAAAAAGCTGTACTTTATGGCTGGCGGCAAGCCCGTGAGCGTGTTCGGCGCTCGCTCCCCTTAATGATTGTCGAGGGGTATATGGATGTCATAGCTGTTTCGGGAAGCGGGGTTGCTGCTGCCCTTGCGCCGCTTGGAACAGCTTTGACCGAAGAGCAAATTCAGCTTGTCTGGAAACTGCATGATGAGCCTATCTTATGTTTTGATGGGGATGTGGCAGGACAGAAAGCAGCGGCGCGGGCGCTTGAACGCCTGATCCCATTGCTTGAGCCGGGGCGCAGTGCCCGGTTTGCAGCCCTGCCAGAGGGCATGGACCCTGATGATATTCTGAAACAGGATGGACCAGATGGCTTGCAACGTATTCTGGCGTCTGCATCGGGCGTTGTTGATGCGCTTTGGATACAAAAATCAGCTGAATATAGAATAGATGATAGCCGAACCCAGCCAAGTGCACGGGCAGCCTTCTGGCAGGATATGCGGCAGGTTGTGAAGACCATCGCTCATAATCAAACACGCCAAGCCTTTCTGGATGATCTGGATTTCCGGATTAATTCAATGCGGGCTGCTACGAAAGGCGCTTTTGGCAAAGGAGGGTATGGCAGTAGCAATCAGCGAGCAGTTGTAAATACCCGCCGCCCAAAAACAGGCCGAATCATTCAATATCGGGCAATATTAGCTCTTCTGATTAGTTTTCCAGAGTGTTTTGGAGAGTGTGCAGAGCAGCTTTCACTGGCGCGTTTTAGCGATGATGCCTTGGAAGAGGTAAAAAAAGCGGTGATAGATCATTTGATTCGCGACCCAGACCTTGACGCAGGCGGGCTTAGACATCATTTAGTTGAGTCTGGAATGAATGGTCGTCTCGAAGAAATTTTTAGCCCAGATACCACGGCTCGATTTGGCATGCCGCCTGAAAGGCTTCCTGCTGATAAAGCGCGTGTAATGCTTATCGAAGCTATTACACGTAATCATGGGCGCCGAATGGTGCGGCAAAAATCATCGAGACCGTTTCAAACATAAGCTTTTGGTCGTTATAATAGCTAACGACACATAGGGGGTCAGAATACTAATGGCGCGTAAAACAACCAAAGCGGCACCGCAGGCAACTGAACAGCCTGTCACTGACGCCCCACTTCTTGATACAAAAAATCAAAATATCAAAACGCTCATTAAAAAAGGTAAGGAGCGGGGCTTTGTTACACATGACGAGTTGAACGCCGCATTACCGCAGGATGAGCTATCATCAGAGCAAATCGAAGATGTGATGTCCTCGCTGAATGAAATGGGCGTTTCAGTTGTTGAGGCTGCCGAAGAAGTCGAAAACAATAATGATAATGAAGAAGAAAAGCCGACGGGCAATCTGTCTGATGGCGATGTAAGTGGCTCTGATGATCCGGTGCGGATGTATTTGCGCGAAATGGGCTCTGTTGAGCTTTTGTCGCGCGAAGGTGAAATTGCCATTGCAAAACGGATTGAAGCCGGCCGCGAGATGATGATTGGCGGGATTTGCGAATCTCCGCTGGCGATCCGCACATTGCTGCATTGGCGTCAGCAAATCCGTGATAATGCTGTGCCGTTGCGCGATATCATCGATCTTGACCTGACCCATACGCGTCTGAACGGTGTCCCTATTGTAGATAATTCTGCTGTTCCTGCTGTTGTTCCTGGCGTTGTTGGGCTGGTTGCGGGGGCAGATAGCAATGATGATGACGAAGATGAAGATGAAGATGAAGGTTC
>DGJU01000007.1:24619-25287 GCA_002387605.1 Alphaproteobacteria bacterium UBA4588
GCTGTGTTTGATGATGTGATGGAACATCTGGATCTGATCGAAGCGACCTTCGCTAAATATTCCGCCATTCAGGATCGCAAGCTATCCTTGGGCCAGAAAGATAAAAAAATTACTGTCGCGCAGGATACAGAGCTACAGGATTTACGTATTACGCTGACCGAACAGATGCAAGGTATCTATTTGAATACCAACCGGCTTGAATCATTGAGCGAACAGCTTGCTGACCTAAACCGTCATCTGATTGGACTTGATGGCCGGATGATCCGCCTTTGTACAGATGCCGGCGTGCCGCGCACCCAGTTTATCGGGGCATGGCATGACCGCGAGACAATGCAGAAATGGCCGGGTGATACTTACACAACCCAAGCATGGAAGCGCGTCACAGAAGGCGGTTCTGAATCAGTTAAAGACATCATCAATAAAATGCAGCTTATTTCTGATGATGTTGGCCTGACGATCACTGAATTCCGTGACATCATCCAGACAGTTCAGCGCGGCCAGAGAGAAGCAGCGCGGGCTAAAAAAGAAATGGTTGAGGCAAATCTGCGTCTGGTCATTTCGATTGCCAAGAAATACACAAATCGCGGCCTGCAATTCCTTGATTTGATTCAGGAAGGCAATATTGGGCTGATGAAGGCGGTAGATAAGTTTGAATATCGCCGCGGCTA
>DGJU01000012.1 GCA_002387605.1 Alphaproteobacteria bacterium UBA4588
CCTTGCTGTGCGCGGCTCACTGGTGTCATCGGGGGCTATGTGGCTGCGCCTAAAACACTGGATAGATAAACGGTTTATGGATAAATTTACCGACCTGCCCCTGATGCAGGTAGCGCCGCCGCGTACCCTGCCTGCTCTTCAGAACAGTGATACTACCGCCTCTCATGCTGATAATAATAGGCTGCCTGAGATATATTGCGCAGGGTGCGGCTCAAAAGCTGAGGCAGGCCTACTGAGTGCAGCGTTAAAAGATGCCTGCCAGACAGCGCTCTTGTTAGGTGCAAACCCTGCTTATTTTCCGCCCGAAGATATCTTTTCTGATGCAGCAGATATGCCGCCTGCCCGCAAAAAAGGTAGTCTTATTCAGTCCGTTGATTATCTGTCACAAGCCGTATCAGACCCCTTTCTGTTTGGCAGGATAGCAGCGCTTCATGCGATGAGTGATATTTTTGTTGCTGGTGCACAGCCCCTATCAGCGCTTGGTTTGGTGATGACAGAGCGTGCAATACCGGACGTCCAGCAACGAGACCTATCGCAGATGCTGGCTGGCGCGCTTGTTGAGCTTTCGGCCCATCACTGTCAGCTTTCTGGCGGCCATACCGTTAGCGCAACCCAGGCAGGACTTGGCTTTTCGATTACAGGTGAGCGGATATCATCATCCCGCCTGCCAACAACTAACGATGAGGTCACATTAATCCTTACCAAACCTCTGGGTATCGGGATTATTCTTGCTGCCCAAATGCGCGGCCGAGCGCCAGCAGAGGCTCTTGAAGGGGCATATTTAGCAATGGCAACCTCAAATGCGCCTGTAACAGCTGTAATCGGCGCATGCCGCGTTGCAGCCATGACAGATGTGACAGGGTTTGGTCTTGCACGCCATGCTCTTAATCTTGCGGCGCGGTGCGGATTTTCAGGCGTGCACCTTACCCTTGATGATATTCCGTTGCTGGCTGGCGCAGCAGAGCTATCGGCCAGTGGTATTGCCTCCAGCCTAAGAGATGGCAATATGCGGGCTGTTCCTGAGCAGCATATTGCGCCTGATCTGGCACCTGAAAAAACAGCCCTATTATTTGACCCGCAAACATCAGGCGGGGTCCTTGCCGCCATTCCCTCAACAGACGCCGAACCTGTTATCGCAGCGCTCGCCCGTCTTGAGGGCAGCCTAGCGGTGCGGATTGGCCGTTTTACGTCCGTGTCAGGACTTACCCTGTCCTGATACACCAGAATAGCTAAAACATCCTTGATTTCCCGTATTTCCTGCTTAGGTTTGAGTTCATGAGTGCCCCAATCCATAAAACCCAAAACTGGACGTCTGCTGATTATGATATGATCATTGATGTTCGCTCGCCGGCGGAGTTTGCCGATGATCATATCCCCGGCGCTGTGAATATGCCGGTTATGTCAAATGACGAGCGCGCTGAAATTGGCACATTACACAAGCAGGAAAGCGCTTTTATCGCGCGCAAACGCGGGGCTGCGATTGCGGCGCGCAATATTGCGTCACACATTGATTCGGTTCTGAGTGATAAACCAGCTGGCTTCACCCCGCTCATCCATTGCTGGCGTGGCGGGCAACGCTCGCGCGCCTTTGCCCATATTTGCTCAGAAATTGGTTGGTCATGCTATCTTCTTGAAGGGGGATATAAATATTACCGCAGAGCTGTTTTATCAGGGCTGGAAAATTTTCCAGGCGATATGACCTTCATCATTATTTCAGGCCGAACAGGAAATGCGAAAACTGCCCTTCTGGCTGAACTAGCAGCGCAAGGCGGCCAAATCCTTGACCTTGAAGAAGCAGCGGCCCATAGAGGCTCACTTCTTGGCGCCTTACCTAACGCTCCGCAACCTTCACAGCGGTTGTTTGAATCCCGCCTTTATCAGCAGCTTCACGGGCTCTCTTCTGAAAAACCTATCTTTGTTGAATCAGAAAGCTCACGCATTGGTGAGGTCCAAATCCCGCGTGATATCTGGAAAAAGATGGGGACAGCCAGCCAGATAACAATTGAGACGCCGCGTCCTGCCCGTGCCGCTTTCCTGATGGCGGGGTATGACCACCTAATGCGCGATGAAACAGCGATTAGGAAATTGATTAGCGGTATGGGCTTACGGCTTGGCGCAGACCGGGTTGCGCATTGGCAATCACTACTGGATGGCAGGGACTGGACTATGCTTGCCATGGATATTTTAGAACATCATTACGACCCTGCTTATGACCGGTCGGTAAGCAAACATGATCGCGAACAAATTTCCATTGTTAGGCAGGAAGATTGTAGCGCCGAATGCCTCACGAAAACAGCTACAAAGGTTTTTGCGCTTACCGCAAGCATTGGCTAAAATATTACGAGCGGCGACATAGTATTATAAACAAAGCAAATCAGAGAATATGTGCAACCTTTTATCAAAAAAAACAGGTCTTGCATCTTGGTGATGATGATGTATAAGTTTGCAACCTGACGCGCTGGTCCCCGGTAGCTCAGCGGTAGAGCAAGCGACTGTTAATCGCTTGGCCGGCGGTTCGAATCCGTCCCGGGGAGCCAAACTTTTTTAGTTTTGCTATCAGCCTTATGTATAGTTTTCAGCAAATACAGTTATTTTAAGCCTATACGCTTTTTTATATTGGCTTGAATTATTGGCTTATCGTTCTAGTTTTTCTAGCAATAATATAGTGAAAAACAGACATTCTATTTCATTTTTAGGCAGTAATATCGTCTATCTTTTTTCTGCTATTTTAACATTACGTAATGTCTGTAAACCTCAGAGATGTGTTTATGGACGGTTGGTATTTAACATATTATAGTAATGATCCAGTAGAAGGAGAGTTCAATGTTAGTTGTCGTTTCACCTGCCAAAAAGCTAAATATGCAGCCAGTTGATGGCGTTGTATCTAGTGCGCCTGCGTTTGGACGTAACGCTGATGAGCTGGCTATGGTAGCGCGAGAGCTAAGCCGTTCAGACCTTCAATCATTAATGGGATTGAGCGAAAACCTTGCTCAATTGAATGTTGACCGCTTTGCTGCCTTTGGCACGCAAGATAAAAAACCAGCCGCCCTCGCCTTTGCCGGAGACACATATCAGGGTCTTGATGCCGCAACATTAGCGCCAGAAGAAATGGCATGGGCTCAGACACATTTACGGATATTATCAGGCCTTTATGGCATCTTGCGGCCCCTTGATGCGATTGAGCCATATCGTCTGGAAATGGGAAGCAGGCTGAAAACGCCGCATGGGTCTTCGCTTTATGATTATTGGGGAACACAAATTTCTGAAGCGTTGAACGCGCAAGCGCTGGCAACCAATGCGAGCGCTCTGGTTAATTGTGCCTCGCAGGAATATTTTGGCGCTGTGGATAGCGCATCGCTCACGCCGCAGGTCCTTACGCCTGTGTTTATGGAAGAAAAGAATGGCACAGCAAAAATTGTGAGCTTCTTTGCGAAAAAAGCACGTGGCGCAATGGCCCGTTACATTATTCAAAACCAGTTGCAGGAACCAGAAGAGCTAAAAAGCTTTGCTGTTGATGGTTATCGCTATCAACCTGATCAGTCCGATGCCCAGAAAATGGTATTTTTACGCGACCATCCGATATCTTAAGCCCTCATAAGCGACTAGCCAAAAACGCCTAATCAGCTTTTTTTATACAGCGCATTAAGGCGTTCAAGATAGATATCTGTTACCACTAACCGCTTCACTTTTAAGGTTGGGGTCATCTGGCCATTTTCGGTCGTAAAGGGCTCGTCTGCGATCAGAAACCGCCGGATTTTTTCAGCTTGTGGCACTGTCTTGTTCACCGCATCAATACAGCGTGAAATATCTTGTTTGACGGTATCTGGCGCTCTGCCCTCTGCCTCAGACGGCACAATGACGGCCGACAGCCATGCCTTCTTATCCCCATAAATCATCACCTGTTCAATTTCTGGCATGAATGTCAGGGCTGCCTCGATTTTTGCCGGAGCGATATTATCGCCGCCAGAGGTAACAATAATATCCTTTTTTCGGCCCCTAATCGTGATATAGCCATCATCCTCAATTTTTGCGAGATCACCTGTATAAAGCCAGCCATCACGCAAGGCCTCTGCCGTTGCATCATCATCACGCCAATAGCCTTTCATGACACAGGCGCCCTGCACAAGAAGCTCACCATCAGCCGCAATTTTGACTGAAACGCCTCTGACAGCAGGCCCAACTGTGTCGATGCGTATTTTGGACGGTCTATTTGCCGAGACGAGTGGAGAGGCTTCTGTTTGTCCATAGCCTTGCAGAATATTTACCCCAAGAGCCAGAAAGAAGGTTCCGATTTCTGAATTGAGAGCGGCGCCGCCAGACACGAAATAAGCAAGACGCCCGCCAAAACGTGCCCTCACCTTCCGGCGCACAAGCACATCAAGACATTTATTTTGAATCTGCTCAAACACCCCAAGAGACAGACCTGACTGTTGTTTCTTGCCAAGGAATATTGCCTGCTCAAACAGCCGCTGGGTCACACCGCCCTTTGCCGCTACGCCGCGCGTTATCCTGTCATGCAAGGCTTCATATAAACGCGGGACTGCTGTCATAATTGTCGGTCGCACCTCTTGAAGCAGGGAGGCGACCTGATCGGGCGAGCTACAATACCATATTTCGGCGCCAATCTGCAGTGGCAGATGCATTCCGCCAGTATGTTCATAAGAATGTGAGAGGGGCAGAAGAGATAAAAATACAGCATTTTTATCAGCCCTGCCCTCACGCACCAAATCGAGAGCTGCATCTATATTTGCCTGTATAGAGGCATGCGTTAGCATCACGCCTTTGGGTCTGCCACCCGTACCAGATGTATAAATAATGCACGCAATATCTGAGGCATCTGGCCTATAGTTTATTTCTTGGGTGAGCGCATTTTCAGCCCCTAGACAGGCATCAAACGAGAGCATGCCTGCTTCTGGTGTGTCAAAACAGATAATAGGAAGAGGTATTTTCTGCTCTGTATGATAGGCGGCGGCGGCGGCGCTAAGACGCTCCGCTATTCTACCGCCAGAACAGAGAATGAGAGATACTTCTGCATGTTCAAGAATGAAGTGATGGTCACCAACGGTGTTGGTTGTGTAAGCTGGAACAGCTATTGCGCCAATTGCCATAATAGCCAGGTCAGAAATTGCCCATTCTGAGCGGTTTTCAGAACAAATAAGAACCCTGTCACCTTTTTGAATGCTGCAGTAACGCAGATATGAGGCAAGCCGTGCAACCTTATCGGCAACCTCAGAATATGACTGAACCTGCCACTGCCCATCCCGCTTATCATGCAGCAATGCTTTATCTGGATGGGCTAATACGGTTGCGAAAAAGGCGCCAACTAAGGAATTGTCTGACCCGAATGCCTTTATAAAACTGTCACTCATCACCCTATCCTTTGTCTCACTATCCAATAGCGCATGGCTGATATCACCTTAATGTCTAGTTCTATTATTTCAGTTCTATTATTTTAGGCCTTGGGCTTTAATAAAGTAACTAAATTAGCAGAATGAGGTGCGATTACCGAACATGTGGCAACATTAGATGAGATAACAGCCGCACTACTGGTTGGCAGATGTGCTGCCTCTGGGGTGAATTCACCCTCGCTTAGCAGCATATTAAGCAGCATAACCAATCCCGGGTTATGTCCAATCATTATAAGTGAGGCACAATCACCATAATCTTTTAGGCAGGCATATAACTCTGCTGTTCCTGCTTCATAAATTCTTGCATCAAAGATAATCTCGCAGACAGGCCAGAACGGCGTTACGAGCGATAGGCTTTCACGGGTTCTGACAGCAGGCGAGCAAATGATTCGACTATTCTGTTTTATGAGCGGCAGGAGTTGTTCTGCTATAAGCGGCAATTGCCTGATACCGCGTGCAGAAACAGACCTATCAAAATCATTGGATGACAGCGTATCCCAATCAGATTTTCCGTGCCGAAGCAAAATCACTTGTGCCGTCATAAAAAGTCTATCTGCTCTGTTATAAAAATGAAGGGATGGTTTTCTGCCCATAACCCTCGCTAGACTAGCAGTGAAAATATTATCGTCTAGCAGTTTTGCCTATCATACCGCATGTAAAATTCATAATCTGCTATTTGAGTTTAGGATAGCCTACTGCTAGTATCGGATTGCCTCAAAATAAAAAGGATTGGGTTTTATGAAGAATGCAAATAGCTTTCTGGAGCTTGTTGGTAACACGCCATTGATCAAATTACAGGCAGTATCAGCAGAAACAGGCTGTGATATCTATGGCAAAGCTGAATTTATGAATCCCGGAGGGTCTGTTAAAGACAGGGCAGCAAAGGCTATCATTGAGGCTGCAGAGGCATCAGGTGCCTTGAAAAAGGGCGGGACAATCGTTGAAGGGACCGCCGGCAATACCGGCATAAGCCTGACATTGGCGGCAAATGCCAGAGGCTACCGGTCAATCATCGTCATGCCGGAAACCCAAAGTCAGGAAAAAAAGGATGCTTTGCGCCTTTATGGTGCAGATTTAAGGCTTGTACCAGCAGCGCCCTATAAAGACCCTAATAATTATGTGCGCTATTCCGAGCGGCTCGCAGCAGAGCTATCGCAAACAACAGAAGGCGGGGTTATCTGGGCAAATCAGTTCGATAATACCGTCAACAGACACGGCCATTACACCTCTACTGGACCGGAAATATGGTCGCAGACTGACGGCAAGGTTGACGGCTTTATCTGTGCTATCGGTTCTGGCGGCACGCTTGCGGGAACCGGGTTATATTTAAAAGAACAAAACCCTAATATCCGGATAGGCGTAGCTGACCCGTTTGGCTCTGGCATGTTCCATCATTATGTTCATGGCAGCTTTAAGTCAGAGGGAAATTCAGTCTCTGAAGGCATTGGACAGGGCCGCATCACAGCCAATCTAGAAGGTGCGCCGGTTGATAATGCTTATCAGATTTCAGATGAGGACGCCCTCCCCATCCTTTATAAATTATTGGCAGAAGAAGGCCTGTTTCTTGGTGGCTCCAGTGCCATTAATGTTGCCGGTGCTCGTCAGATGGCTTTGGATATGGGGCCAGGTCATACTATCTGTACAATATTATGCGATTCAGGAGCCCGTTATCAGTCCAAAGTCTGGAACCCTGAATTCTTGCGCGCCAAAAACTTACCCCTACCTCATTGGATGGAAGGTTAAACAATGTCACAGACCGTCACAGCCGATTGGCTAAAATCGAACCATGATGATGATATCCAGATTTTAGAAGCAACCTTCTTTCTGCCGACAATGGACAGGAACGCGCAGGCAGAATTTGCAACATCACATATTCCAGCAGCCCGATTTTTTGATATTGATGCTATTAAGGCGCCAGATAGTGATTTGCCGCACATGCTTCCCAGTGCTGATATATTTGCCCGCCATATGAATGGGCTCGGCATATCTTCGGACAAAAAGATCATTATCTATGACCGGTCAGTGTTTCTTTCATCTGCGCGGGCATGGTGGATGCTGCGGATGTTTGGGCATGAAGATGTGGCCGTGCTAGATGGTGGTTGGCAGGCATGGCTAGATGCTGGCGGGCCAACAGCTTCAGGTGATGATACTACGCCTTCGTCTGCGACGACATTCACCCCGTCACCTGCATCAGATGCTAATGTAATACTGATGGAGCAGCTAAGAGGTCTTGTTGAGGCCGGCACAGCGCCGCAAATTTTGGATGCGCGCGCAAGCGCCCGTTTTGAAGGACAAGCCCCAGAACCACGTCCGGGCTTGCGTTCAGGACATATACCGGGCGCCCTTAACCTGCCAATAAATGATATCCTTGATGCTAATTCAGGACTATTGAAATCCAAAGAGGAGCTGCGGGCTTTATTTGATAAAGCAGGCATTAACTGGGATAAGCCGGTTATAACAAGTTGCGGCTCAGGCGTGACGGCTGCTGGCCTGACGCTTGCCTTTGCCCTGCTTGGTAAGACGGACGTACAGTTATTTGACGGGTCATGGACACAGTGGGGTAGTTCTGATGCGCCACTAGAAACGGGGCCGGCCGTAACTGGATAGCCCTGCTCGCATTACCGATAGAACAAAGCTCTTAATGTCCGAGAATCTGGCTCAGGAATAGTTTTGTGCGGTCTGATTGAGGATTCTGGAAGAACTCTTCAGGTTCATTCTGTTCAACAATCTGGCCTTCATCCATGAAAATAACACGGTTTGCCACTTTGCGCGCAAAGCCCATTTCGTGGGTAACGCAAATCATCGACATACCATCTTCAGCCAAGGAGACCATTGTATCCAGCACTTCTTTGATCATCTCTGGATCTAGCGCTGATGTTGGCTCATCAAACAGCATCAATTTAGGTTCCATACATAAAGACCGGGCAATCGCAACACGTTGCTGCTGACCACCAGAAAGCTGGCCGGGGTATTTAT
>DGJU01000075.1:0-1190 GCA_002387605.1 Alphaproteobacteria bacterium UBA4588
CGCCGGCATATAACATCTCTTAATAACCAAACAACTGATGCCCAGACGGCCCAAGACCACGCAACTGGCAGCCAAACCACAGATAGCCAAGATTCTAGTGAGCAGAGACAAGTAGAAGGCCAAAACGTTAATAATAATGGAGACACGCCCTCTGCGCCAACAGGGCGAAGGCCTGAATCTCGACCTGACAAAGATCAAGCAGAACAGTATTCAGGACATTGAAATTATCGACCTGACCGGTAATGGCGATAATATTCTGGCCCTAAATATCCATGATGTAATTGATATAACAAACGATAATAATATTGTGCGTGTATCAGGCGAAAGTGGCGATAAGGTCGTCTCTGCGGGATGGCGCGATACAGGCACAGACAAGGTGGTAGATGGCATCACATATGATGTGTTTAAGGATAGCTCTGATGCCACCTTAGCTGAGCTATGGGTCGACCAGGATATAGATGTCGCCGGCATAACAGCAGACATTCTATAAGAAGTGGCGTAAGCGCTATCTAGCCTCGCTATTTCGGGCGCTCTGTTATAAGCCAGACATGATAACTAATCTGGTATAATTAGCCGGGCATAAGGGCTGTAAGACAGGCGCGTGCCTGCGCGTTAATCGGCTGAGGCGCACGGCTTTTCTTGTCGACATTTACATGAATAAAATGGCCTGCGGCTGCTGCACTATCCTCACCCTGACGGAACAGGCCTATCTCATATCGAACAGATGATGTGCCAAGATGAGCGACGCGGTATCCGGCGTCAATCTTGTCAGGATAGGCAAGCTCGGCAAAATACTGACAGCCCGTTTCTATAATCAGGAATACCTGTTCCCCATCGCGGAAATCCAGTATGCCCTGTTCCAGAAGAAAGCTATTAATCACAGTATCAAATATCCGGTAATGCACCGTATTATTCAGATGCCCGTAAATATCATTATCATCCCACCGCGTTCCTATCTCTGCAAAGCGTTGATAATCGAAGCGTGAAGGTGGAGGTGTGCGTGGCATATTTTTATAACCCTGTTGAACCAAGATATTCTGTCTATAGCATCAGTTAAGTCTGATTTCAAAAGCAAGGGCAATCGAAACGCTTTTGATAAAAGTGATTCTGCGGCAGGTATTTGCTAATGTGATCGAAGTTAGCGACGTTAACGCTATGAAGATCTAATGCATGCCCTACTATAGAAGAGC
>DGJU01000075.1:1296-28449 GCA_002387605.1 Alphaproteobacteria bacterium UBA4588
TTTGCGGCAGATACGTCCGCCTGTTGCTATGATAGTGGCCAAGATAGATCAGTATCTATTTCCGTGTCTGTCTCATCAGATGAGGCTGACGATGCTACCCCAGATATATCCGATGAAAGTGAGAGCGCTACTGTATCAGTCGACATGCAAAATGATCGCGATGTCAGTCAAGATGCTTCTGTTTCAGGTGGGTCTGATATCGTTAATGATGGGGCAAGTAGCCCGGCTGTCTGGGCACAGCGTTCCAAGCGCCGGAATAGGCTGGTCAGAAAATGGCGATCAGAATTTGCGCGTATGGACGTATTTGACGTTCCCTCCAACCAGCCTCTTGATGTTGATGATATCAAGTTTCAACTCGAAAGAATTCAGGCCGACCTGCCAGAAAGCATGAGGAATGAGATTGCTGTTCTCGGCAGTGACTTAATCTTGCTTGAGGAATGGATGAATGACGCATTAGACCGCCGCATCCCGCAAAAGCCGATAACAAGAAAAAGGCAATTTGCGCTATTTCGGCCGTCAAATTTGGATGCAGAAGGTATTCTTAACAAACTTGCCATGCTAGAATCAAAGCGTGAGATGTTAGTTTATGGCAATAATGCTCTCCAAGCGATGGGACTCTTTGCGAAGTAAAGTGCGCTAGGGCCACACTCCCATCACAGCGTGGTTTGGGCGATTGTGGAGATACCTAAAATTCAATGAAAATTACAACGTGGAATATTAATTCAGTTCGCCTTCGCCTGCCTATGGTTCTTGAGGTCTTGAAGACGCTTCAGACAGATGTGCTGTGTCTACAGGAAACAAAAACGCAAGATGAGTTTTTCCCGCATGAAGCATTGGCAGATGCTGGATGGGGACATATCGCATTTCGGGGCGAGAAATCCTATAATGGGGTTGCGATTATCTCTCGGCTCCCCATTGAAACGCAGCACCATAAATTATGGGCAGGTAAAGATGACTGTCGGCATATTTGTGCGCGGATTAATGGTGTTGATATCCATGATTTTTATATACCAGCTGGCGGCGATATAGCTGATAGGAATGAAAATCCGAAATTTGGTCACAAAATAGATTTTGTTGATGAAATGCGAGACTGGTTTGCTGCCAATCCGCCGCGCTCATCTGTTTTGGTGGGTGATTTGAATATTGCGCCTCTTGCCGAAGATGTGTGGTCAACACGCCAGCTTCGTAAAGTTGTAAGCCACACTGATATTGAGCGTGAAAAGCTAACCTCTGCTATTCATGATGGTGGCTGGGTTGATGCTGTGCGTAATTTTTATGGCCCTGACGAGGTTCTTTATAGCTGGTGGTCGTATCGGGCACGCGACTGGCAGGCCTCAAATAGAGGGCGGCGGCTTGACCATATCTGGGTGAGTGCGGACTTAAAAGATAAAGTGCGGCATGTTGATATTATGGCAGAAGCCCGCGGGTTTGAAAAACCATCCGATCATGTGCCTATGACAATTGAACTGGCTGACTAGCAGGCTTTCCTGTATAGACCATAGGCTCACCATTTAGGTTGTGGATGTAATATAATGAGTGCTGGATTTAGCCGCCCGCTGCCCTTTATCAAAATGCATGGGCTGGGAAATGATTTTATCATTCTGGATGCCCGCGATGGAAAGCATCTGCCGGACACTGATGGCATGCGCCTTCTTGCGAATCGGCATACCGGCATTGGCTGTGACCAGATAATGATTCTACAGACCTCAGCAACGGGAGCCGATGTGCGGCTGGATATGCTGAATGCAGATGGGTCTGTTGCGGGCGCTTGCGGTAATGGCACGCGCTGCGTTGCAGATATCATCATGCATGAAATGCATAAATCAGACATTACGATTGAGACAATTTCGGGCACCTTATCTGCATGGCATCACAGAAGAGAGGGCGATGTACCGCTGATTTCTGTTGATATGGGAATGGTACGAACGGGCTGGCGTGATATTCCGCTTGCTGAAGCTGCAAATACCGCTGAGCTCGAACTTGGTCCTGTTGCACCTGATAAGGCTACCTGCCAGTCGGTTGGCAATCCTCATGCTGTGATGTTTGTTGACGATGTTGCGGCAATTGACCTGTTGGATATTGGCCCGCAATTAGAACATCACCCGCTCTTTCCTGACAGAGCCAATATTGAAATTGTTACAGTGTTAAGCCAGAACAAGCTTCGAATGCGGGTTTGGGAACGCGGTGCTGGCATTACGATGGCTTGTGGGTCTGGTGCGTGTGCCGCAGCGGTGGCGGCTATCCGGCGCGGCCTTACAGCATCAGAAGATGTCGAAGTAGTGCTGGATGGTGGCTCACTTTTTATTACGTGGCAGGCAGGTGAGGGGCGAAATGGCCATGTCATTATGACAGGACCAACCACTCATGTTGCTGCCGGCATTATTGACCCGACGCTTTTCGGCCCTGATTTCAGCATTGACGGTGACGGTTAATGTCGACAAATCGTCCAACAATCAAGACATTCGGGTGTCGTCTGAATATCTGGGAATCTGAAGTTATGCGCAAGCAGGCCGAGGCAGCAGGCTTGAATGATGTTGTGATTATCAATACCTGTGCTGTTACGAGTGAGGCTGAAAAACAGGCGCGTCAGGCGATTCGCAAACTGCGCCGTGAACGCCCCGATACTCAGATTGTTGTGACCGGCTGTGCCGCCCAGATTGACCCCGATAGCTGGGCTGATATGGCAGAAACAGATTATGTTGTCGGTAATGCTGATAAGCTAACAGCCGCGCCGTGGCAGCAACTGGCTGAAAAATCGCTACCGCCCATGCAACTATCCGATATTATGGATCGCCGCGATATACCGCATCATATGTTTGACAGCTTTGATGATCATACCCGGGCATTTTTGCAAATTCAGCAAGGATGCGATCATCGTTGTACATTCTGTATTATTCCGTTTGGTCGCGGCCCCTCTCGCTCGGTGCCGGTTCAAACAGTGATTGAAAGTGCCCGCGCTCTGATTGCGGCGGGCAGTGTTGAGATTGTGCTGACAGGTGTTGATATCACCAGCTGGGGAGATGATCTGCCTGGCAGGCCTAAGCTGGGAACGCTCGTGCGTCAGCTGCTTGACGGCGTGCCAGAACTTGCCCGTTTGCGGCTTTCATCCATTGACCCTGCTGAGCTGGATGCCCCGCTTATGGAGTGCCTTGAAAAAGAGGCGCGCCTGATGCCGCATTTGCATTTATCTATTCAGCATGGTGATGATATCATTTTAAAACGGATGAAGCGGCGCCATTTGCGGCGTGATATTCTGCGCTTTGTTGCCGAGGCCCGGCGGCGGCGGCCTGATGTTGTATTTGGCGCTGATTTTATTGCAGGCTTTCCAACCGAATCAGACGCAGCGCATCAGGCAAGCTTGTCATTAATCAGAGAGGCGGGCCTTACGCATCTGCATGTATTCGGCTATTCAGCGCGTGAAGGCACACCAGCAGCCCAGATGCCGCAACTTGAAAAAGCTGTTATTAAAACCCGCGTAGCTGAGGTCCGGGCACTTGGCGACCAACAGCGTGATGCGCACCTGAAAACTCGGTCTGGCGGGGTTGATATGATGCTCGTTGAACGCGGGAAAACAGGTTATCTAAGTGGCTTTGAAAAAGCAGCATTACCGCCCGAACTAGCTGTAGAAGCAGGTACATTATTGCCTGTTGAATTACAGGGTGCAGACCAAGGTGTAATGCAGGTTGTCCCGCTTATTTCTGATCCCGAAAACCGGAGTCTCTCATGAAGTGGCTATCCAGATTAACAGCAGGACTTAAATCATCCTCATCTAAGTTAACATCAGGGCTTTCTGCTCTTTTCGGGAAAGAAAAAATTGATGCAAGCTCGATAGAAGATATCGAAGATGCGTTGATTTCTGCTGATCTAGGGATGCCAGCGACGCTTGCGATTATTGAGGCTATCAAAGCGCATCGCTGGGATGGACCTGTGAGCGAAGACGGCCTGCGGTCTGTTTTGGCAGAACAATTAACCACTATTCTAACGCCCGTTGAAGCGCCTCTTACTATAAATACGGCGCATCAGCCGCATGTTATTCTGCTTGTCGGGGTAAATGGGTCTGGCAAGACAACGACGGCTGGTAAGCTTGCCGCTAAATTTCAGCGTGATGGGCAGTCTGTGATGCTGGCAGCAGCAGATACATTCAGGGCAGCAGCGATTGAACAGCTGGCCGGATGGGGCGCGCGCACGGACACGCCTGTCATCTCAGGTGAACGGGGCGGGGATGCGGCAGCTCTGGCGTTTCAGGCAATAGAAAAAGCGCGAAGCCAGAATAGTGATGTGCTGATAATTGATACAGCAGGGCGACTACAGAACCGCGTAGAATTGATGGATGAGCTATCGAAAATTATACGGGTTATTAAAAAACAAATGCCGGATGCCCCCCATGATACGGTAATCGTTCTTGATGGTACTGTGGGACAGAATGCGCTTGCACAAGTCAAAGCCTTTGAAGCGCATGCCGGGTTAACGGGGATGATTATTACCAAGCTTGACGGGACAGCCAAGGGCGGCGTGCTGGTTGCGCTTGCGCGTGAATTCAGCCTGCCGGTGCATCTAATTGGTGTTGGTGAGACAGCTGAGGATCTTGATGTGTTCCGCGCGCGTGAATTTGTATCAGCGCTGGTTGGCGGTGAGCCGCAGGAACAAGAATAGCTGTGTGGGCGGCTAAACTTTACCCGTCAGCCAGTAGCCGGCCATTCCGATATATTCATGTAACGCTGTACGGATTAACCCAAATCCTCGTGAGGGATTAAACCGAAATTCTTCTGTTGAGGGGCGGGTCTGATAATCTACCGGATAGAGAATAAGTTCGGTCCAGCCTGCTTTGGCAAAGCTGGCAGCAGCACGCCGCATATGTGATGCTGATGTTACGAGCACCCAACGCTGGCCAGGTAAGGGCTGCGCTTCTTCAAACATTAGTGAGCTATTCTGTGCAGTATTTCGTGACGCCTCTTCAAACTGAAAGCGCCTGATATCTTTGCCAAGCTCGCCAAGAAGAGCGCGGATTGATTGAGCTTCACTCCATCCTTTATGCTGGAGAGCACCCGATAAGCCGCTAAACCAGACATCGGCATCTGGGTACCTATCTGCAAGCGCAAGGGCTGTGATAAACCGCTCAGCTGACCCGCTAACTTGACCTTGCCCGCGTTCTTGTGGGAGCAGCCCTGATTTTGTATGACCGCCTAAGATGATAATGCCATCTACTGGGCCTAGCTGTGCAGATGATATCTGCGGGGCATGATTTTCAAGGGGCCGCAGAAAGGCCGCGCCTATCGGTGTGATGCTATATAAAACAGGCAGCAAAATAGAAGCGCAAAACAAAAAGGTAGCGGTCTGGCGCTGCCTGAAAAGATGCAAGATAAAGGCAGCGCTACCAAGATAGAGGCTATGTAGAATAGGTTCGATAAGCACGCCTACAATTTTTGTCAGGATAAAGAACATAACCACCCTTTATTATCATTCTTAACGGCCGCGAGACGCTTGCTGATAGTCATACGCTACTTTTGCTGCCAAATACAAAAAGAGAATGGCCGGCATAAAAGGCCTTAACCTCTTAAACCAGCCTGCCCGAGAGCTACGCCCTACCTTGACATTGCTGTGATATCTCCTTAAAGAATTGACCTCATCTCTGGCATCTTTGAACGCCAGACCTTAGCGGGTCCCATCTGTCCTTGAAGTTTTCGAGCACAGATGCCGTTTTGCTATGGGCATTTTTGCGGTGATGTGACGATGAGAAAGCTGGTCAGATGTTTGACAGTTTAAAAGATAGGTTGCAGTCGGTCTTCTCCGGCCTTGGTAAGCGTGGTGCGCTTTCTGAGGGCGATGTTGATGCCGCTTTGCGTGAGGTTCGCCTCGCCCTTCTTGAAGCTGATGTCGCCCTGCCAGTTGTCCGCCAGTTTATGGAACGCATTCGTGAGAAAGCTGTTGGTGCGGCTGTCCTGAAAGCTGTTCGTCCTGACCAGCAGGTTATTAAACTTGTTCATGACGGGTTGGTTGATGTGCTTGGCGGCGATGCCGCACCGCTGCGCATTGATGTAACGCCGCCAGCTGTGATTCTGATGGCAGGTCTTCAAGGGTCTGGTAAAACAACCACAGCTGGTAAGCTGGCCTTGCGATTACAAACCCGGCAGAAAAAGAAAGTTATGCTCGCCAGCCTCGATTTGGTTCGGCCGGCCGCGCGTGAACAGCTGCGTGCCCTTGGTGAGCAGATAGAGGCAGGCATCCTGCCCGAATCGGATAATGAAACAGCTGTTCAGCTTGCAAAGCGCGCCCTTCAAGCTGCTAGCTTGCAGGCTTATGATGTGCTTATCCTTGATACAGCAGGGCGTCTGTCAGTTGATGATGCCCTAATGGGTGAGCTTGCCGAAATAAAGTCGCTTACAAATCCTGATGAAGTGCTTCTGGTGGCAGATAGCCTAACCGGTCAGGATGCCGTCACAACTGCAAAGGCTTTCCATGATGCTGTTGGTGTTACTGGAATTGTCTTAACGCGGCTGGATGGTGATGCGCGCGGTGGCGCGGCACTATCAATGTCACAGGTCACTGGCTGTCCTATCAAGCTTGTTGGTACTGGTGAAAAACTGGAAGCGCTGGAAGAATTTGATCCGGCGCGGATGGCAGGCCGCATCCTTGATATGGGTGATGTGGTTGCGCTGGTTGAAAAAGCTGCCGAAGCCATTGAAGAAGAAGAAGCAATGCGCATGGCGCAACGCATGGCGGCAGGTAAGTTTGACATGAACGACTTCCTGTCTCAATTACGCCAGCTTCAAAAAATGGGTGGTCTTGGCGGTCTTCTGGGTATGTTGCCAGGCATTGGCAAGATGAAAAAGCAGATTGCTGCTGCTGGTATTGATGATTCGATGATGAAACGCCAAGAAGCCATAATTCTGTCCATGTCGAAAAAAGAACGGGTTCAGGTTGGGTTGTTAAACGCCTCGCGCCGAAAGCGGATTGCTGCAGGTTCAGGCACCAGCGTTCAGGATGTAAACCGGGTGGTCAAACAATATCAAGACATGGCCAAAATGATGAAAAAAATGGGTGGCAAGGCAGGAGCCGCTGGCCTGAAAGCTCTGATGGGTGGCGGTATGCCAGGCAATATGGGCGGCATGGGCGGTAATGCGCCGTCTGCGGCTGATATGGCAAAATTAAGCCAGAAAATGGGCGGAGGCTCTATGCCCGGCCTGCCAGGTTTAGGCAGCAAATCTCCTTTTAGTGGCGGGTTGCCGGGCCTTGGTGGATTTGGTGGCAAAAAGAAGAAATAAACAGAGTTTTATAAGAATTTCGGGGCCGGAAAACAGGGTCTTCAGTCAGTCCCGAAACAAATGATAATGCAGTATAATGACCTAACCTTAGTAATTAGATGACGTAAAAAAGGACAAGAGAATGGCTTTAAAAATCAGACTGTCACGTGGCGGATCCAAAAAGAGACCGTTTTACAGAATTGTTGTTGCCGAAGCAGCATCTCCGCGCGATGGGCGTTATGTAGAGCGTCTTGGGCATTATAACCCAATGACAGCCAAAGATAATGAACAGCGCCTTGTGGTAAATGGTGAGCGGGTCGCTTACTGGCTTGGTCTTGGCGCACAGCCAACTGAGCGTGTTCAGAAACTTCTAGCAAGTCTAGAGCTTATGGCGCCTGTGAAGCTTCGCGAACAGCCAAAGAAATCTGCTGTTGGCAAAAAGCGTGCTGAGCGTGAAGAAGAAGCTGCCGCCGCTGAAGCTGCTGCTAAAGAAGCCGCCGCTGCTGAAGCCGCCGCCGCTGCTGAAGCTGAAGCTGCTGCTAAAGCAGCTCCTGCTGAAGAGGCTCCTGCTGAAGAAGCTGTTGCCGAACAGGCTCCTGCTGAAGAAGCTGCCGCTGAGGCGCCTGCTGAAGACGAAAAGCCTGCTGAATAAGCAAAATGGAAAGCCGTTAGCAGATGACAGACAGCCAGGCACATATGATAACGATTGGCGCCATTGCGTCAGCTCATGGTGTGCGCGGCCAGTTCAAGGTCAAAAGCTTTACGGCATCTCCTGATGCCCTCACAGATTATGGCCCGCTTCAGCTTGCTGATGGCAGGCAATTATCGCTAAAAATTGTGGGGCATGCCAAAGGGCTTCTTATCTGTCAGGCAGGTGAAGTCGGTGATAGGACAGCAGCAGAAGAGCTGAGAGGGCGTGAGTTACAAATTGCCCGATCAGCGCTTCCGGAAACAGATGACAGCGAGCTCTATCATACAGACTTGATAGGGTGCGCTGTGGTTGATGAAGAAAATCTGCGGCGTGGCACATTAGTGGGGCTGTTTGATTTTGGTGCTGGCGAAGTTGCTGATATTCAGATTGAGGGCAAAAAACAGAATGAGATGTTGCCGTTTGTTGCACCTTTTCTGATGGATGTTAATCTGGAAGCGCGCTCAATTCAGATGCAGTTTGCAGCGCTAGAAGGAGATGATGAGGCAGAAGAGGACGGGGCGGCATGAGCTATATTGCGCCATCTGATTCCGCACCAGCGTTTCAGGCCTCTGTTATCAGCCTGTTTCCAGATATGTTTCCAGGGCCGCTTGGTCACTCGCTTGCCGGGCGGGCATTGCAGGATAATATCTGGTCACTTGATGTGATAACGCCGCGTTCATTTGCTGTTGGCAAACATAATGATGTCGATGACCCACCATTTGGTGGTGGCCACGGCATGGTGATGCGCCCAGATGTGATGTCAGCAGCGCTTAATAGTCTTGAAGAGGCACCAGGGCCGCGGATTTATCTGAGCCCACGGGGCAAAAAGCTGACCCAGTCCATGGTCAGAGACTTTAGCCAAGAGCCGGGGCTTGTCATGGTTTGTGGTCGTTATGAGGGGCTTGATCAGCGGGCGATTGATAAGCATAACCTGCTCGAAGTTTCGGTTGGTGATTATATTCTTTCTGGCGGTGAACTTGCCGCGCTTGTTTTGCTGGACAGTATTGTACGGCTTCTACCCGGAGTGATGGGCAAGGAAATTGGCCATTATGATGAAAGTTTTGAGAACGGATTGCTGGAATATCCTCATTACACCCAGCCCCGTTATTTCGATGGCATAGAGCCTCCTGACGTTTTGCTGTCAGGTCATCATGCCAATATTAAGGCTTGGCGTATGGCCCAGTCTGAGGCCATTACACGAGCGCGGCGCCCTGATTTATGGGCCCGTTACACAGATAATAATAAGGCTGCAGATACACAAGATGATGTGGTCTCAGACGCAAGCGGACAGAAAGACCAGAGTACGGGAAAAAAACTGTCCTGAGGCCCGCCTGAAAAGCACAGCAGAGTGGATGATAAAGATTGACAATTTGATGCGAATACTGTTTTAGTGTCGCACGCATTATGGAGACGATGATGAATATCCTTGATCAGATCGGTAAGAAACAAATGGACGCCTCTCTTGCAGAGCGCGCGATCCCTGAATTTGGCCCAGGCGACACACTGAAAATCAGTGCAAAAGTCGTTGAAGGTACGCGCGAGCGTATTCAGGCATTCGAAGGTGTATGCATCAGCCGCAAGAGTGGCGGAATCAATTCATCTTTCACCGTACGTAAAATTTCATATGGTGAAGGTGTTGAGCGTGTATTCCCGCTTTATTCGCCTCGGATCCAGTCAATCGAAGTTATCCGTCGCGGTGCAGTTCGCCGTGCAAAGCTTTACTATTTGCGCGGTCGCACAGGTAAAGCAGCTCGTATCGCCGAAAAGACGGTTCGCACGTCTGCTTCCTGATTGCTTCCGGGCCGCTTCTGCTAAATAATAAGTGCAGGATCAATTCTGGTAGAAAACAGGGGGGCAGTGATGTCGGCACCGAGAACACTTTTTGACAAAATTTGGGCATCGCACGTGGTGGATGAATCCTCCGATGGCATGTGCCTTATCTATATCGACAGACATCTTGTCCATGAAGTGACAAGCCCGCAGGCTTTTGAAGGATTGCGTAACACCGGCCGTCCGGTGCATTCGCCTGCGCGAACGCTTGCTGTTGCTGATCACAATGTGCCAACAACCGATAGGTCTGTTGGTATTGCTGATGACGAATCGCGCATTCAGGTCGAAACCCTCGATGCGAATGCAGCAGAATTCGAAATCCCTTATTTTGGCATGAATGATGTGCGCCAAGGTATTGTGCATGTGATTGGGCCCGAACAGGGATTTACCCAGCCGGGTATGACAATTGTGTGCGGTGATTCACATACAGCAACACATGGCGCGTTTGGTGCGCTTGCTTTTGGGATTGGCACATCTGAAGTTGAGCATGTTCTGGCAACGCAGACATTAATCCAAAAACCAGCAAAAAATATGCGAATCACTGTTGATGGCACCGTCTCAGAGCATGTGACAGCAAAGGATATCATCCTTGCTATCATTGGTGAGATTGGGACTGCTGGCGGCACAGGTCATGTCATCGAATTTGCTGGTGATGCCATTGCAGCACTGTCTATGGAAGGCCGGATGACGGTCTGTAACATGGCAATCGAAGCTGGTGCACGTGCTGGCATGATTGCACCTGATGAAAAGACATTTGCCTACCTTGAAGGCCGCCCGATGGCGCCGACAGGTGATAATTGGAACAAGGCTGTTGCTTGGTGGTCATCACTGCCATCTGATGCTGGTGCATCTTATGATAAAGAAGTGACGCTGAAAGCTGAAGATATTGTGCCAACAGTCACATGGGGTACGAGCCCAGAAGATGCTTTGCCGATTACATCAGCTGTGCCCTACCCAAATAAAGAACAGGATATGGCTATTCGTGACAAGCTGGAACGCGCCATTAATTATATGGGTCTAACAGCGGGTCAGAAACTGACGGATATCAAAATTGATACGGTCTTTATTGGGTCATGCACAAATAGCCGTATTGAAGATTTACGTGCAGCAGCGTCTCTGGCGGACGGTCATCAGGTTCAAGATTCTGTTCGGGCCCTTGTTGTACCGGGCTCGGGTCTGGTTAAAATTCAGGCTGAGGAAGAAGGCCTTGATAAAATTTTCATAGAAGCAGGTTTTGAATGGCGTGAGCCGGGCTGTTCTATGTGTCTTGCGATGAACGCTGACCGGCTTGAGCCAGGCGAGCGCTGCGCGTCAACATCCAACCGTAATTTTGAAGGCCGGCAAGGTCGTGGTGGTAGAACCCACCTGGTCAGCCCGCAAATGGCAGTTGCTGCTGCTATTCGGGGACATCTGTGTGATGTCCGTGACTTTGCGTCATAAGGGGAAATGAAATGCAGAAATTTGATAAACTGACAGGTGTCGCAGCACCTATGAATTTTCTGAATATCGATACTGACATGATTATCCCGAAGCAGTTCCTGAAAACAATTAAGCGGTCCGGTTTGGGCGCGAATCTGTTTCATGAAATGCGGTTTGAAGATGATGGCAGCGATAAACCAGATTTTGTGCTGAATAAAGAGCCATATAGAAGCAGTGAGATACTGGTAGCCGGCGATAATTTTGGTTGTGGTTCCAGCCGTGAGCATGCGCCGTGGGCCTTGCTTGATTTTGGTATCCGGTGCGTGATTTCAACCAGTTTTGCAGACATCTTTTTCAATAACTGTTTCAAGAATGGCATTCTGCCTATCACGGTAACAGCCGAGGAGCGTGATGCTCTTATGGCTGATGCGTCCGATACAGAAAATCCAGAGCTGACCATTAACCTTGCTGATCAGACTATTTCGCGGCCAAACGGGGTGAGCATCAGCTTTGATGTAGATCCGTTCCGCAAGCAATGTCTGCTAGATGGGCTTGATGATATTGGTCTGACACTGGAAAAGAAGCCAGCTATCGCAGATTATGAAGCAAAGCGCGCAAGCGATATGCCGTGGCTCTAGGCTAGGTACTTTTGCAGGCCTTTTCTGGCTGAGTTATTTCAAGAGGAGAAACGAAAATGGCGTCTAATCGCAAGGTTATGGTGTTGCCCGGTGATGGCATTGGTGTTGAGGTGATGGCTGCGAATATGAAAGTCATCGATTGGCTGGCAAAGCATAAATCGTTGGATTTCGATATGAGCGAAGGGCTTGTTGGTGGTACATCTTATGATGCGCATGGCACGCCTTTGACCGATGAAACGCTTGCTGATTCTGTTGCCAGTGACGCTATTCTTTTTGGCGCTGTTGGTGGCCCTCAATATGACGCGCTGGATTTCTCACTCAAGCCTGAACGCGGTCTTCTGACGTTACGTAAAGAAATGGACCTGTTTGCTAATCTACGCCCGGCAATTGTGTTTGACGCTCTTGTTGATTCCTCGACTTTGAAGCGCGAGGTTGTTGAAGGCCTGAATATTATGATCTTGCGCGAATTATGCGGTGGGTCTTATTTCGCCGAGCCACGTGGTATTGATGACCAAGCCGATGGTACGCGCAAAGGCTATGATACCAATGCTTATTCAACACCGGAGATTGAGCGTATTGGCAGGGTTGCATTTGATCTAGCGCGCAAGCGTAACGGTAAAGTGACCTCTGTTGAGAAATCAAATGTGATGTATTCCGGCATTCTGTGGCGCGAGGTTATGACTGAGCTGCATCAAGCCGAAGGTAGCGATATTGAAATGGGCCATATGTATGCGGATAATTGCGCCATGCAACTGGTTCGTAATCCACGCCAGTTTGACGTGATTGTAACAGATAATCTGTTTGGTGATTTACTGTCTGATTGTGCAGCGATGCTGACAGGCTCTCTTGGTATGCTTCCGTCTGCCTCGCTTGGACTGCCGGATGCTGAAACAGGTCTGCCAAAGGCAATGTATGAACCAGTTCACGGCTCGGCACCTGATATTGCCGGTCAGGATCTTGCAAACCCATTAGCCCAATTCCTCAGCTTTGCTATGATGTTGCGTTATTCCTTTGGTCAGTCAGAAGAAGCAGATCTGGTCGAAGCAGCGGTCGCTGGCGCACTTGCATCAGGCAAACGCACCGGTGATATCATGGCGCCTGGCTGTGAGCAGGTTGGCACAGAAGGCATGGCTCAGGCAGTTTTGGCTGAAATGGACAAGCTGGCGCGCTAGTCAGCAGACAAGACATAATCCTCCGATATAGATCGGACCGGTATAGATCGGAAATGAAAGAGAATATTATGGGATATCGTGTAGTTGTTGCAGGCGCTACAGGCGCTGTTGGCCGCGAAATGCTGCAAACGCTGGCTGAAAGAAATTTTCCAGCTGATGAAGTGTTTGCGCTGGCATCCACTAATTCATCGGGCCGTGAAATTTCATATGGCGATGATAAGGTTTTAAAAGTTCAGTCTTTGGAGACCTTTGATTTTAGCAAAGCCGATATCGCACTATTCTCAGCCGGTGGGGCTATCTCTGAAGCCTATGCTCCCAAGGCGGGGGCAGCGGGATGTATTGTTATTGATAATTCATCAGCCTTCCGGATGGCAGATGATGTGCCATTGATTGTCCCTGAGGTAAATCCAGACGCGATCACAGGCTTTCGCACCGAACAGGGTGGCCGAAATATTATTGCGAATCCTAATTGTTCAACAGCCCAGCTTGTTGTTGCCCTGAAGCCGCTTCATGATGCGTTTAAGATTAAGCGCGTTGTGGTTGCAACCTATCAGGCAACATCAGGAGCAGGCCGTGCGGGTATGGATGAACTCTTCAACCAGACCAAAGGTATTTTTGTGAATGATGCTGTGCAGACGGAGCAGTTCACAAAGCAGATAGCCTTTAATGCTATTCCGCATATTGATGTTTTCATGGATGACGGCTCTACCAAAGAAGAATGGAAGATGACTGTTGAGACCAAGAAAATATTGGGCCCAGCGATTGAACTAATTGCGACATGCGTCCGCATTCCTGTTTTTGTTGGTCATTCAGAAGCTGTCTTTGTTGAAACAGAAAAGCCAATGGCTGAAAATAAAGCACGCGAATTAATGCGCAAAGCTGACGGGATTATTGTCATCGATCACCGTGCTGATGAGGGCTATGTGACGCCGGTTGAAGCAGCAGGCGAGGATGCTGTTTATATCAGCCGTGTGCGCACCGACCCTACAGTCCCGCATGGTCTTTCATTCTGGTGTGTGTCTGATAATCTGCGCAAAGGGGCGGCATTGAACTCAGTTCAAATTGCTGAACTTATTGCAGCACGCGGCCTCTCAGGCCGCTAGCCTGCGCCAGACCTGTTGCTGGGCGTTAGGATAAATCTACCGACATGGTCAGAGGTGAGGGCGCATTCGCCATCAATCTGGATGTAACCGAGCAGGCGGCCTTGGCCGCGCTGGCGATATCATCATCTGGATAGGATAAAAGATGCGCTATCATGAGGGCCGCTAATGTATCGCCGCTCCCCGATATACCACCAGTGGATGCTGATGCATGGATGATGTCCTGCGATGTGCGGGTTACCAGACAATCTGTCATAGTACCATTTGAATGCGGCACGCCGGTAACCAGTATTGCGCGGCACCGTGACAGCCGCGTCTCAGACAGCAACGCGCCAGCGCTTCTGAAGGCATCATCACAAGTCTCAATGAGGGTTCCGGTCAGATTACTAAGCTCAAACAAATTTGGGGTAAGGTAATCTGCTAGCGGCAGGAGGTGCGTGTTAATCTCGTCCCGTATCGCGCTATCTACATAGAGCCGCCCGCTATCTCCGAGCACGGGATCGCACAAAAATTGACAGCTGGGGTGGGTATCACGGTAGCTGCGAATATGGCCAGCAACAATGCTAACCTGTTTGGCGGCGCCAAAATATCCGGTCTGGATAAGTTTAAGGTTATCAGCCTGTGGCAGGCTAAAAAAATCTGCTAATAATTCTGATAATGTGTTTGCTGGAGTGGTGTGGGCGCGCATGACGCCATGACCTGGATGGGCTGCCAGCCGCACAGTATCAAGCCGGGCTGCCTTTAGATCTCTTTGGGCATAAATAGGGCCAGCAGCATCATTGCCAACAGCGCCTGCCATAACACCTGACTGAATAGATAAAATATCAAGTTGTTCGGCGGGTGAGGAAGACGGCATAAGAGAAGGACTCCAAAGGGTATTTTTTATTACTTAAGATGAAGGTTAAGCGCAAAATAGATGATGGTCAGGCCAAAACGAGACTAAATATGCGCATAATAGGCCAGAACAGCAACTGCTGGGCTGGGTGATGATATGGAGCCGGATGAAAAAGATCAGCCTCTTCATTGATTGACGCCTATCTTTCTATTAAGAGTAGGTAAGATTAAAAGCCTCCCTATTGGGGGTTCAAACATAAACCACTATTGTTTGACTAGAAACAGAAGAAAGTATCCGATGAGCTCGAGCCGTCCTCTTTCACCGCATTTGCAGGTCTATAAGCTGCCGCTTCCGGCGCTGATGTCAATTACGCACAGACTGACAGGTGTTATTCTATCAACAGGCACTGTGCTGATGGCAGGCTTTTTGATTGCGCTTGCGTCAGGCCCTGAAGCTTTTGCTATTGCGCAATTATGCGTATCGCATCCGCTCGGCCAGATTGCCTTATTCGGCTATTCGCTGGCGCTATTTTATCATGCCTGTAACGGCATCAGGCATTTATTCTGGGATGCTGTTATCGGCCTGTCAATTCCGGCTGTTTATAAATCCGGTCAGGTAGCGATTGTGATGGCATTATGCCTGACAGCAGCGCTCTGGTCTGTCATCTATTTTGTAGTCTAAGGGGAGTTTGTCATGAATAAGTCACGCTCAATGCAGACACCATTAGCAGCTGTTCGCGGATTGGGGTCTGCGAAGTCAGGCTTGCATCACTGGTGGAACCAGCGGATGACCGCGGTTGCGATGGTGCCGCTGGTAATCTGGATGGTAAGTTTATGTATTTTGATGACCGGCGCAAGTTATCAAGACGCTCTTGCTATTGCCAGCCATCCTGCGAATGCGACTGTGCTGATACTATTTGTAGCGGTGGGATTTTGGCATGCAATACTAGGTTTGCAGGTGATTCTGGAAGACTATGTGGCGGCCGAAGGTCTGCGTCTTGTCCTTATCGTAGTCATCCGCATGTTTGCGATTGCGCTGGCGGCTTTGTCAATTTTAAGTATTTTGCGTGTCGCACTGTAAAAAATCATTATCTGACCTAGATAAAACGCTAGGTATTTGAGCTATCGTTTAAGCATAGTTCTTAATCATTAAGTTAAAGTTATTTTAAGTCATTGGAGACCATGTCCATGAGCGCGTATGAAATCACAGATCATCATTATGATGTCGTTGTTGTTGGAGCGGGGGGAGCAGGATTGCGAGCCACACTTGGAATGGCAACATCCGGCCTTCGCACGGCATGTATCACCAAGGTATTCCCGACCCGTTCGCACACTGTTGCAGCACAAGGCGGTATTGGTGCGGCGCTGAATAATATGGGTGAAGGCGATAACTGGCGCTTCCATATGTATGACACTGTTAAAGGGTCAGACTGGCTGGGCGATCAGGACGCGATTGAATATATGTGCCGAAATGCTATTCCGTCGGTTGTTGAGCTGGAACATTTTGGTGTTCCGTTCTCACGCACAGATGAAGGAAATATCTATCAGCGCCCGTTTGGTGGCCACACTCTTGATTTTGGTAAATCAATGGCGCGGCGTGCTTGTGCTGCTGCTGACCGGACAGGCCATGCGATTTTGCATACGCTTTATCAGCAATGTCTGCGCCACAAGGCTGAATTTTTTGTCGAATATTACGCCATCGATCTGCTGATGGATGATAATGGTGCTTGTCAGGGCATCATTGCACTATCAATGGAAGATGGCTCTATTCACCGCTTCCTTGGTCAGCGCACAGTTCTGGCAACAGGCGGTTATGGCCGTGTCTATTTCTCATGCACATCAGCTCATACCTGCACAGGTGATGGTAATGCGATGGCGTTGCGCGCTGGTTTGCCGCTTCAGGATATGGAATTTGTTCAGTTCCACCCAACAGGGGTTTATGGCGCTGGCGTTCTGATTACAGAAGGCGCGCGCGGTGAAGGCGGGTATCTCACAAACTCAGAAGGCGAGCGGTTTATGGAGCGCTATGCGCCAACTGCCAAAGATCTTGCCAGCCGGGATGTTGTGAGCCGCGCTATGACGATGGAAATCAATGAAGGCAGGGGCGTTGGTCCGAAAAAAGACCATATCATGCTGCATCTGGAGCATATTGACCCCGAAACACTTCATACCCGCTTGCCGGGCATTACAGAAACAGCCCGTATTTTCTGCGGCGTCGACGTAACAAGAGAGCCTGTTCCGGTTCTGCCAACCGTACACTATAATATGGGCGGCATTCCAACCAATTATCATGGTGAGGTTCTCTCTCCAACAGCAGATGACCCAACGCGTGTTGCTCAGGGTCTGATGGCAATTGGTGAGGCAGCTTGTGTCTCTGTTCATGGCGCAAACCGTCTCGGAACGAACTCGCTTCTTGATATTGTTGTGTTTGGGCGGGCTGCGGCTCACCGTGCTGCTGAAGTTGTAACGCCGGGGGCAACTTTGCCGCCGCCATCAACAGAATCAACAGACCGTGCGCTAGCGCGTCTGGACAGAATGCGTCATGCAAAAGGCAAGACACAGGTCGGGGCCCTTCGCCTGGATATGCAGCGTGCCATGCAGCAATATGCGGCTGTGTTCCGGTCCGGTGCAACGCTTGATGAAGGTGTTAAGACAATGGATGATATTGTTGCCCAGATGTCTGATGTCGGTATTCAGGATCGCTCGCTTATCTGGAATACAGACCTTATTGAAGCGCTCGAGCTTGAAAACCTCATGGGCCAAGCGCTGGTCACTATCCGGTCTGCACATCAGCGCACAGAATCACGTGGCGCACATGCGCACGAAGATTTCCCTGATCGTGATGATGAAAACTGGATGAAGCATACAGTGATGTGGCTTGATGATGAAAACCGGTCAAAAACCGGATATCGTGATGTCACCATGTCAACTATGACAAATGAAGTGCAGCCAATACCGCCTGTTGCACGCGTTTACTAAATAGGGATAAGGCTCGGGCGAGCCTGCTATCAGAATAACGATGCTAGTGTCGCATTCGTACTTTCGGGGAAAAGAGAAAAATGGCTCAATTTACATTGCCGACCAACTCTAAGGTTACCTCAGGTAATCATTATCCGGCTCCTGAAGGGGCAACCAATACAAAGACCTTCGAGATTTATCGCTGGTCGCCTGATGATGATGCCAATCCCCGTCTTGATAGTTTTGAGATTGACCTTGATGATTGTGGGCCAATGGTACTTGATGCCCTTATCAAGATTAAGAACGAAGTTGATTCCAGCCTTACATTCCGTCGGTCTTGTCGTGAGGGTATCTGCGGCTCTTGCTCAATGAACATTGACGGCGGCAATACACTCGCCTGCCTTAAGCCAATTGATGACGTTAAAGGCGAAGTTGCAATCTACCCGCTGCCGCATATGCCTGTGGTAAAAGACCTTGTGCCTGATTTAACACATGCCTACGCGCAGCTAACATCTGTTGAGCCGTGGCTCAAGGCTGATACACCTGCCCCAGAGGGCCGCGAGCGCAAGCAATCTCCGGATGAGCGTGAAGCAGTTGACGGTTTGTGGGAATGCGTGCTGTGCTTTAGTTGCACAACATCATGTCCGTCTTACTGGTGGAATGGTGATAAATATCTCGGCCCCGCGGTCTTGTTGCAGGCCTATCGCTGGATAGCTGACAGCCGTGATGAGTATACAGGTGAGCGACTTGATGCGCTTGAAGATCCCTTCCGCCTCTATCGCTGTCATACAATTATGAACTGCGCCAAGACATGTCCCAAAGGTCTTAACCCGGGCAAGGCCATCGGCGAGATTAAAAAACTGATGGTTCAGCGTCAGGGCTAGTTAATAGAGATGGTCGCTATCAGTCAGTCCAGCGACGCATCATCTCCGCTGAGCCGCTATCAGCAGTTCGTAGCGCAGGGCCGTCTCAAAGCTGATGAGGGGCAAGCTCAGGCTGTCACGCTGCTGAACACGTTGTTTCAGGAGCTAGCAAACACAAAAACACAGCCCGGAAAGGGGCGCTGGCAGAAATTATTTGGCCGCGCTTCTTCTGATGTATCAGCCACTATTTCAGGGTTGTATCTTTATGGCGGTGTTGGCCGCGGCAAAACCATGCTGATGGATATGTTTGCCTCCTGCCTTGAGACAGGCAGCTATCAGCGTCTTCATTTTCATGATTTTATGGTGATGGCACATAACGCTGTGCAGGCCGCGCGCAATGCGGACGCCGCAGACCCCTTTACCCATGCAGCAGAGCAGTTGATAAAAGCAGGACATATTATCTGTTTTGATGAAATGGAAGTGCGCGACATTGCAGACGCAATGATTGTTCAGCGGCTTTTTGCAGCGCTCTGGAATAAAGGAATGGTGCTGATTGCGACATCAAACCGTGCGCCGGACCAGCTTTATCTGAACGGGTTACATCGTGACAGGTTCCTGCCATTTATCGAACAGATTAATAGCCGTCTGACAATCCATGAAATTGCGCGCGGCCCGGATTGGCGCCAGCAATATCTCGCAGAGATTTCAAACTGGCATGTGAAAACGCTAGATGATGATTGCACAGTAAGCCTTGATGCTATTTTTGCCCGGCTTACAGACAATGAGCCAGCTGGCCCTGAAACAGTTACAATTGCGGCGCGCGATGTGCTGCTTGCAAAAGTTGCAGGCGATGTGGCAGATACGCCGTTTGCTGCCTTGTGTGGTGTGCCGTTGGGTGCCCGTGACTATCTTGCCTTGGCAGACCGTCTAGCAGGCCTTGTGATCCGCGATATTCCTGTATTAGGGGATGCTGAACAGAATGAAGCCCGCCGGTTTATGTGGCTTATTGATGCGTTTTATGACCGGGGACGCTTTCTTATTGCGAGTGCCGAGAAACCTGTAGAATCACTCTATACCGGAAGCCAGTGGGCGTTCGAGTTTGACCGCACATGTTCACGCCTGGAAGAGATGGCGCGTGCCCGTTTCGGCAGTGATACGCAATAGAGCCGATTTTGTGAGCCCAGCAGGCAAAAAGGAAGCGTCTCAGCAAATTTGATAACAAAGAGGGCGGTGTGCTCATCATGACGTTATGTCTTGCACCTGCCTGCAAAATTGGCTACCTATCACCCAACGGGGTCATCTTTTTTCAGTAGGTAACAGCCATTCACTCTGGCGCTTGTTACGTCACCTATCGCAGCACAGATAGCCTCTTCTACAAAATGATATGATAAAATGGGGACGCTCTAACATGGCACGCAATAAAATCGCACTTATTGGTTCTGGTAATATTGGCGGCACGCTCGCTCTTCTGGCTGGACTAAAAGAACTTGGCGACATTGTATTGTTTGATATTCAAGAAGGTATTCCGCAAGGTAAGGCGCTTGATATTGCGCAAGCCACGCCGATTGAAGGCTTTGATGCATCTGTGACGGGAGCGAATTCTTATGATGCGCTTGCTGATGCTGATGTGGTGATTGTAACCGCTGGTGTAGCCCGTAAGCCTGGCATGAGCCGCGACGATCTTGTTGGCATTAATACCAAAGTTATGACGCAAGTTGGCGAAGGCATTAAACATAATTGTCCGGGCGCCTTTGTTATCTGTATTACAAACCCGCTTGATGCGATGGTTGGTGTGCTTCAGCGCGCCTCTGGCCTGCCTGCTGCCCGTGTTGTGGGAATGGCTGGCGTACTGGATAGTGCCCGTTTCCGCTACTTCCTTGCCGAAGAATTCAATGTATCTGTTGAGGATGTAACAGCGTTCGTTCTTGGCGGACATGGCGATACCATGGTGCCACTTGTTCGCTACTCGGCTGTGGCCGGCATTCCTGTGCCAGATCTGATTGCTATGGGCTGGTCAACCGAAGAAAAAATTGCTGAAATTGTTCAGCGCACCCGTGATGGTGGCGCTGAGATTGTTGGCTTGTTGAAAACGGGCTCAGCCTTTTATGCACCAGCATCATCAGCGATTGAAATGGCGGATGCCTATCTTAAAGATAAAAAACGCCTGCTGCCATGCGCTGCTTATGTTGAAAATGCCTATGGTCTTGACGGCATGTATGTTGGTGTGCCTGTTATTCTTGGTGCAGGCGGTGTGGAACGGATCGTTGAAATCACACTGAACGAAGAAGAACAAGCCATGTTCACGCATTCAGTCAATGCGGTAAAAGCACTCAATGAAATTGTAGAACGGGTCGAATAGACCCGTTTTTTTTGGCCGGGTATGGCACGAGGGTTTATTGTTCGCCGAATTATATGGTGGGGCATAAACTACACATAATAGATTTTAATAAGGGGGTAGACGGTTGTGAATATCCATGAACATCAAGCAAAGAGCCTACTGAAAGACTATGGTGTACCGGTGCCAACCGGCTATGCTGTTTTCAGTGTGGAGGAAGCTGTTGAGGCAGCCGGCAAAATCGAGGGTAATGTCAAAGTTGTCAAAGCCCAAATCCACGCAGGTGGCCGCGGCAAAGCAGGCGGTGTCAAGGTTGTAACCTCTATTGAGGCAGTCAAAGAAGAAGCAACGCGTCTTTTTGGTTCTGTTCTGGTAACGCATCAAACAGGACCATCTGGCAAAGAAGTCCAGCGTCTTTATATCGAAGAAGGCTGTGATATTGGCAGCGAGCTCTATCTTTCAATGTTGGTTGATAGAGGCACATCTACTGTAACGATCATTGCCTCAACCGAAGGCGGGATGGATATCGAAGCTGTTGCTGCGGAAACACCGGAAAAAATTATAACGGTATCCATTGACCCGGCAACAGGCTTGAAGCCGCATCATGCACGCCGCGTTGCCAAGGCATTAATGCTCGAAGGCGCAACTGCCAAGCAGGCCGGACCATTCTTGAAAAGTCTTTATGATGCGTTTGTTTCAACCGATGCTGCTCTGCTTGAAGTGAACCCGCTTGTTGTAACAGGTGATGGCGCGCTTATCGCACTAGATGCTAAGATGGGCTTTGATGATAATGCGCTGTTCCGTCAGAAGGATATTCTGGCGTTACGTGATTTATCCGAAGAAGATCCAGCTGAAGTGCGCGCCTCTGAATTTGAGCTAAACTACATCAAACTAGATGGCACAATTGGCTGTATGGTGAATGGTGCTGGTCTTGCGATGGCAACTATGGACATCATCAAGCTGGAAGGTGCTGAGCCAGCAAACTTCCTTGATGTTGGTGGCAGTGCAACGACCGAGCGTGTGACAGAGGCTTTTAAAATCATTCTGTCGGATGACAATGTGGAAGGTATTCTTGTGAATATCTTTGGCGGCATCATGCGCTGTGATGTGATTGCCCAAGGTGTTGTTGAAGCAGCGAAAGTTCTTGGTCTAACCAAGCCTCTTGTTGTGCGCCTTGAAGGAACAAATGTTGAAGAAGGCAAAAAGATTATGGCCGAGTCCGGTCTTGCCATTATTCCTGCTGATAATTTGGGTGACGCGGCACGTAAAATCGTTGCGGCCGTGAAAGGAGCTTAACGCATGTCTGTACTTATCGATGCACAAACAAAGGTAATCTGTCAGGGCTTTACAGGCTCACAAGGCACATTCCACTCAGAACAGGCAATTGCCTATGGCACGAAAATGGTCGGTGGTGTTACACCGGGCAAGGGCGGACAGACACATCTTGATCTGCCTGTTTTTGATACTGTTGCCGAAGCCAAGCAGGAAACAGATGCAGATGCGTCTGTTATCTATGTGCCGCCTCCATTTGCAGCTGATTCTATTCTGGAAGCGATTGAAGCTGAAATTCCGCTCATTGTCTGTATCACCGAAGGTATTCCGGTAATGGATATGGTAGCGGTAAAACGGGCTTTGTCTGGCTCAAAAAGCCGGCTTATCGGACCAAACTGCCCGGGTGTTATTACGCCTGGCGGATGTAAGATCGGGATTATGCCAGGCCATATTCATCAGGTCGGCAAGATAGGTATTGTCTCGCGTTCAGGAACGCTCACCTATGAAGCAGTTGCGCAAACATCTGCTGCAGGTCTTGGCCAGTCTACTTGTATTGGCATTGGCGGTGACCCCGTCAATGGGACCAACTTTATTGATTGTTTAGAACTGTTTCTGGGTGATGATCAGACAGAAGCAATCGTGATGATTGGTGAAATTGGTGGCTCAGCCGAAGAAGAGGCAGCTGCCTTTTATGCGGCGCAGGCAAACAGAAAGCCAATCGCTGGATTTATCGCTGGTCAAACAGCACCTCCTGGCCGGCGGATGGGCCATGCTGGCGCTATTGTTGCTGGCGGAAGTGGCGCTGCGTCAGACAAAATTATAGCAATGGAAGCTGCTGGTTTTGTAATGGCGGCATCACCATCTATGCTGGGAGAAGCGATTCAGGAAGCTATTTCGCGGTCTTAAAAGAATACCATGTTGAGTGGGGCAGCGTATTTTCGGATATTGGCTCGTTTTAGTGTCCGTTGATTATCAAGCTGCCCTAATATCTGAGGAATGATGCAGGTGATGCTTGCTCTGTATATGTTTTTCGGGTGATATTAAAGATTAGGTAAGTGTGTATTTGCGCGTAGCAAAACTTTGTGCGCGTAGGTCAAATAAGGAGAGTGTGGTGGATACAAGCTTTCTGTCGGGGGCTAATGCAACCTTTATCGCTGACATGCAGCGTGAATGGATACAAAACCCCCACTCGGTCGCGCCTGAATGGGCAGAATGGTTCTCATCAATCGGCGTGCTGTCTGACCAGATAGAAGTTCGCCCAGATTGGGGTAACGCGCCCACGCAAGTGGTTGGTGCTCATGATGTGCAAGCCTCTATTAAGGCTGTGGCCAAGGGTATAGCTGGCAATCGTGACCTGATGGCAGATGATGTCCGTTCAGCAACTCTTGATAGTCTGAGGGCTATCATGTTGATAAGGGCCTACCGGATAAGAGGCCATCTGCTGGCTCATCTGGACCCACTTGATTTACAGGAAAAAGAAATCCATCCAGAACTGGATCCCGCCAGTTATGGTTTTACTGATGAAGATATGGACCGCCCGATTTTTATTAATCATGTGCTGGGCCTTGAAACAGCGACACTGAATGAAATTCTGGAAGTCGTGCGTAACACCTATTGTTCGACCATTGGTGTTGAATTTATGCATATTCAGGATCCGGCCCAGAAAGCCTGGGTTCAGGAGCGTATTGAAGCCATTGGCAACCGCACCGAATTTACCGAACGCGGTAAGGCTGCAATTTATGAGAAGCTTGTTGCAACCGAGAATTTCGAGCGGTTCCTGCATAAAAAATATGTTGGCACAAAGCGCTTCGGTCTTGATGGCGGTGAAGCACTGATTCCGGGAATCGAGCAGATTCTAAAAAGAGGTGGTCAGCTTGGCCTAAAAGAAGTTGTTATCGGCATGCCCCATAGAGGCCGGTTAAACGTGCTTAATAACGTTATGGACAAGCCGTTTAGAGCTATTATATCAGAATTTTTAGGCAATCCTGCTAATCCAGAAGAAGCAGGTGGTTCTGGCGATGTAAAATATCATATGGGCGTGTCTTCAGACCGCGTTTTTGATGATAATGAAATTCATCTTTCGCTTGCGCCAAATCCCTCTCACCTTGAAATTGTTGACCCTATTGTAATTGGCCGTGTGCGGGCAAAACAGGATCAGCTTGGCGATATAGAACGCACAGAAGTTCTTGGTATTCTGCTCCATGGTGATGCTGCTTTTGCTGGTCAGGGCGTTGTTGCTGAAACATTTGATTTCTCGGCGTTGCGCGGCTATCGCACGGGCGGTACGATCCATATCATCGTGAATAATCAGATTGGCTTTACAACAAGCCCAGCCTATTCACGTTCATCACCCTATCCGACTGATGTGGCAAAAATGGTCATGGCGCCTATTTTCCACGTGAATGGTGACGATCCTGAGGCCGTTGTTCATGCGGCGCGAATTGCAGTGGAATTCAAACAGCAATTCCATGCTGACGTCATTATCGACATGTTCTGTTATCGGCGGTTTGGTCATAATGAAGGCGATGAGCCGTCCTTTACGCAGCCCTTAATGTATAAAAAAATCAAGGAGCACCCAACGACCAGAGAAATCTATGCACAACAGCTGGTCTCAGAAGGTGTTTTTACAGCCGACCAAGCCAATAATATTGTCGAGGAACATCTTAAATTCCTAGATGAAGAATTTGAAGCTGGCACAACCTTTAAGCAAAATAAAGCTGATTGGCTCGAAGGGAAATGGACCGGCCTTAACAAAGCGCATGGTGATGACTGGCGCGGTGAGACATCTAGTGCGCTCGAAGATTTGAAAAAAATTGGTGATGTCATGACAACGATTCCTGCAAATATGCAGGTGAATGGCAAACTCCAACGGGTTGTTGATAACCGGAAAAAAGCGATCGAATCAGGTGAGGGCCTTGACTGGGCAACAGCTGAGCATCTGGCTTTTGGCACACTCCTGCTGGAAGGATATGCGGTACGCTTGTCTGGGCAGGATAGTGGCAGAGGAACATTCAGTCAGAGGCATTCTGTGTTTGTTGACCAGAATTCTGAAGAGCGGTTCATCCCACTGGCAAATATCAATGATGAACAGGCGCGATTTGAAGTTATTGACTCGCCACTGTCAGAAGTTGCCGTCATGGGGTTTGAATATGGCTATGCAATGGCAGAGCCAAATGCGCTTGTCATGTGGGAAGCTCAGTTTGGTGATTTTGCCAACGGCGCTCAGGTTGTTATTGACCAATTCATTAGCTCGGGCGAAGCAAAGTGGCTTCGGATGAACGGTTTGGTTCTGCTTCTGCCGCATGGCTATGAAGGCCAAGGACCAGAACATTCATCTGCTCGTCTGGAACGCTATCTTCAACTCTGTGCTGAAGATAATATGCAGGTTGTAAATTGTACAACACCTGCGAATTATTTCCATGTTCTACGCCGCCAGCTCAACCGGGATTTCCGGAAGCCGCTGATCGTCATGACACCCAAAAGCCTGCTCCGTCATAAGAAGTGTATTTCGTCATTGTCAGACATGGCTGAGGGAACAAGCTTCCACCGGGTGCTTGATGAAGCAGATGGCTCTATCAAGGCCAAGAATGTCCGCCGGGTCGTGATCTGTAGTGGTAAAGTCTATTATGATATCCTTGAAGAGCGTCAAACCCGCAAAAGTGAAGATGTAAAGATTGTTCGCCTAGAGCAAATTTATCCCTTCCCGGCAAAAAGGATGGCATCTATTTTGGCAGAAACGCCGCAAGCAGATGTTGTCTGGTGTCAGGAAGAGCCGCAAAATATGGGAAGCTGGACATTTGTTCGTGACTACCTAGAAGATGCAATGAGCGCTGCTGGCATGAGCCAGTCACGCCCAGCTTATGCAGGCCGAAAGGCAGCCGCCTCTCCTGCAACGGGTAGTGCTAGCCGGCATGCAGCAGAACAGGCAGCCCTTGTGGATGCCGCACTTGACCTACAGAAGCAGAATAACGCTACTAGCCCCCATGCACCATCTGGTGCATCATTACCAAAGTGATATCAAAAGGAGATATCGAACATCATGGCTATCGAAATTAAAGTCCCTGTTTTGGGCGAATCAGTTGTCGAAGCAACAATCGCACGCTGGATAAAGCAAAAAGGCGATGCCGTCGCCGCTGACGAAGCTATTGTTGAGCTGGAAACAGACAAGGTAACACTGGAAGTGCCGTCACCGGTCGCAGGTGTTATCGAAGACATTGTTGCAGCAGAAGGCGCTGTTGTTGGTGTTGACGCCCTTCTGGGACTTGTCACTGAAGGCGCTGTTGCAAGTGCAAAGCCGCCGCAGCCAAAACCTGCTGCTACACCTGCTGCGCCAAAAGCAGCGGCACCTGCCGCTCCTGCGCCAGTGGCTGCAACGTCGCACACGCTCTCACCTGCTGTGCGGAAGCTTGTCGAAGAAAATAATCTGAACCCAAGCGCTATTCCGGCGACCGGCAAGGATGGCCGCCTGACAAAAGCCGATGTTCAGGATGCGATTACCAAAGGTATTGGCAAAGCCTCAGCGCCTGCCGCATCAGCTCCGGCAGCTCTTGGACCGCGTTCAAGTGATGTTCGCGAAGAACGTGTGCCAATGTCACGCTTGCGCCGGATTATTGCCCAGCGCCTGAAAGAGGCACAAAATACCGCAGCCATGCTGACCACCTTTAATGAAGTAGATATGACAGAAGTCATGAAGCTACGGGCTGCTTATAAAGATGATTTTGAGAAGAATCACGGCGTACGGCTTGGCTTTATGGGCTTTTTTGTTCGGGCTGTTATCAATGCCTTAAACGAATTTCCGGC
>DGJU01000075.1:28579-32729 GCA_002387605.1 Alphaproteobacteria bacterium UBA4588
GATTTTGGCTTGCGGGCTCGTGATGGCAAGCTTGGCCCTGCTGATATGTCTGGCGGTACCTTTACTATCTCGAACGGTGGTGTGTATGGCTCATTGATGTCAACGCCCATTCTAAACCCACCACAAAGCGCTATTCTGGGAATGCATAAAATTCAGAAACGTCCGGTGGCAATTGGTAATAATGTCGAAATCCGCCCGATGATGTATCTTGCTCTGTCTTATGATCACCGCATTATTGATGGACGCGAAGCTGTGTCATTCCTTGTTCGGGTAAAGGATTCAATTGAAGATCCGCGCCGGTTACTTCTGGGTGTATAAGCCCCAAACAGTTCTGCTAACTCTCTGACAGGAGACACTTACACAATGTCTGAAGCTTCTTTTGATCTGATTGTTATTGGCGGTGGTCCGGCTGGATATGTTGCAGCGATTCGGGCCTCCCAGTTAGGAATGACTGTTGCTTGTATTGATAAACGCGACACTCTTGGCGGCACCTGCCTTAATGTTGGCTGTATTCCCTCGAAGGCACTTTTGAATGCCTCTGAGAAGTTTGCTGAAGCTTCATCAGGTGCATTGGAGGGGTTAGGCGTTAAAATCTCCTCCGTCAAACTTGATCTTGATGCCATGATGGAGAGTAAAGACAATATTGTATCAGGGCTAACATCAGGTATTGCTCATCTCTTCAAAAAGAACAAAATCACTCGTTTGACAGGTAGTGCCACGATTACCGCGCCAGGGACGGTTGAGCTTACCGACGGGCCAGATAAAGGGGTGTTCAGTGCTGAGCGCATTCTGATTGCAACAGGGTCTGTTCCAACATCTCTGCCCGGAATTGAGATTGACGAGAAGAAAATCGTTTCATCAACAGGCGCTCTGGCGCTTGAAAAATTGCCAAAGAAACTGGTTGTTATTGGGGCTGGCTATATCGGACTTGAAATGGGGACGGTGTGGTCACGGCTTGGCACTGAGGTTGAGGTGGTTGAGTATCTGCCGCGTATCCTGCCTGGCATGGATTTAGAGGTCGCAAATAAATTCAAGGCGATGCTGACGAAGCAGGGTCTGAAATTCCATCTTGGTACAGCTGTGAAATCAGCAAAATCCTCGCGTTCGGGTGTGACCTTAACAGTTGCTGATGCAAAAACGGGCGAAGAGCAGGATATAAGCTGTGACATCGCGCTTGTCTCTGTTGGGCGCAAGCCGAACACAGATAATCTTGGGCTTGAAGCGCTTGGTGTTGAAATGACCGACAGGGGTCAGATAGCTGTTGATGCAGATTTTGAAACGAATATCGAAGGTATCTTTGCTGTTGGTGACGTCATTCCAGGACCAATGCTGGCCCATAAGGCCGAAGAAGATGCTGTCGCAGCGGTGGAAATCATGGCAGGGCAGGCCGGCCATGTTGATTATGACCTTGTGCCGGGCATTGTGTATACCGCTCCTGAAATTGCAACATTAGGCGCAACCGAAGAGATGCTGAAAGAGGCTGGCACTGACTATAAAAAAGGTGTTTTCCCCTTCCTTGCTAACTCGCGCGCCAAAGCGACAGGTCATACTGAGGGGTTTGTGAAGATTCTGGCTGATGCAAAAACAGACAAGGTTTTGGGCTGTCACATCATCGCGCATGAAGCTGGTACGCTTATCCATGAAGTGGCAACAGCAATGGCATTCGGTGCGTCGTCTGAAGATATCGCCCGCACCTGTCATGGGCATCCAACAATGAATGAGGCTGTTAAAGAAGCCGCTCTTGCTGTTGATGGCCGCGCAATTCATATCTAATCAAAGATACCCTAAGGCATATGATAATGGGCTGAACCTGATATCTGGTTCAGCCTTTTTTTGCAGAACGGGGATGTATCTGGCGGTGTAATTCGCGCAGATGTTCAACATCAACACTTGTATAGCGCTGTGTTGTGGAGAGGCTTGCATGGCCGAGTAACTCCTGAATAGCGCGCAAATCGCCGCCATTGCCGAGCAGGTGTGTTGCAAAAGCATGCCGCAGGGCGTGGGGTGTTGTTGTCTCATCAAGGCCAAGTGATAGCCGCAATTGTTCTGTCATGCGCTGAACAGCGCGTGCATTCAGTGCGCTGCCGCGCGATGAGCGAAACAGCACATCATCTCGTTCAGGCCGGAACGGACAGCTCTCGCGTGCCGCCTCAACAGCACGGGCAACCGCTGGCAGGACAGGAACATCGCGGGCCTTATCACCTTTTCCAGTAATACGAAGCCAGTCTATAAGCGGCGTCTGGGATACAGTAATGGAGAGCACTTCTGAAATACGCAGACCACAGCCATACATCAGCATTAATACCGCAAAGTCGCGTTTATTCTGCCAGTCAGCTAACGGGCGTTTGAAAACAGCGTCCAACAGGCTACTCATTTCTTGTTTCGTCGGAGCTTTGGGAATGGTGTGAGGCCGTTTGGGTGCTTTCATCCATGAAATATCAGGAAGATGCTCAGGGCTCCGACGATGATAGAAACGATAGAAGCTGCGAATCGCAGATATTCTGCGGGCGATGGTAGCGTGTGAATGGGCGCTTTGCTGGGTTGCAAGCCATTGCCGGAACATCAGACGGTTTGGCGGATAAACGCGCGCTTTCTGTTCTGAAAGAAAGCTGAGATAAAAGGATAAGTCCCGTCCATAAGCATCGCACGTATGGTCTGAAAACCGTTTCTCGGCGCTCAGCCAGCTCTGCCAGTCAGCAAGCCACGGCGCTGTATCTGAGGGTGGCCCCGCATCTGAACGCATAGCGGGTTCTGTCATCGTGCCTCAAGACGGGCCAGCAGACAGACCCCTATAATTTCAGCTAGATTGGTGAGAAGTGTTTTGCCATGACCGGGCTGAAAGCTTTCTTCGGTTCGGCCAGCAAGAATCAGCGCCGAGCCACATATTGGCGCTGGAAGCTGGTCGGGCAGTGCAATCGCCGCCATGCTAGCAGCAGGTGTTGAGAACAGAACAGGACCCGTTTTTTCAGCTGGCCCCAGATAAATAGACTGCGCGGCTAGTATTTGGTTAATTTCTGCCGCCGGAAGCACCAAAAACCCTAATTCTTCGGCGTTATCAAGGGCTGTTTCTGCCGGCATGATGAGCCGCGCACCGGCAAGCGAGAAGATAATAGGGAGCTCTTCATCAACCATCTGGGCAAAGCCCGTAAGATTAGTACAGGCAAGAAATCCTAATGTGGCATGATGAAGTTCCTGCCAATGAAGCATGTTTGATGCAGCAGCATCCATAAGCGACTGATTTCTAGCAGCAAGCCTGCGGGCTTCTGTGCGGGCCTTTGCCGCAATCGTGCCGGTAAGATCAACGATAGTGGCGCCAGCATTGTTGACGCTGTTGGTCTTTTCATCTTCTTTGCTGAGCTTCTCTAAGATATCAGGTCGTGCCTTTAAATAGGCAATCACATCTTCTTCGGAAAACGAAAAATCTGTGTCAGCCATAATAATATCCGTCCTGTTTCATTGCTAAGATCATTATAATATGGACTGACCTGTTTTGTCCCAGTCAGCCAGAAAGTCCGCTAGGCCTTTGTCCGTCAGGGGGTGTTTATAAAGTTGAGCCAAGATTTTTGGCGGGATCGTGACAACATCTGCGCCAATCAAGGCGGCATCTGTTACATGCTGTGGCCCGCGTATAGAGGCAACCAGAATTTCAGTTTCAAAGGCGTAATTTGCATAGACATCGTAAATATCGCGAATCAAGTTCATGCCGTCTTGACCTAAATCATCAAGGCGTCCAACAAAAGGCGAGATAAAGCTTGCGCCGGCCTTTGCTGCCATCAAAGCCTGCACCGGTGAAAAGCACAAGGTGACATTGGTCATAACATCCTGAGCCGACAGCTGTTTACAGACCGTCAGGCCTGCTTGGGTAAGCGGTAATTTTACCGTTACGTTCGGTGCAATTGCCGCAAGAACATCAGCTTCTTTCCGCATGGTTTCAACATCTGTTGCTGTTACTTCAGCGCTTACAGGACCGCTAACCATTTCGCAAATCGCAGCAATTGTCTTTTTGATATCAGCCCCGCTTTTGGCAATCAGAGAGGGGTTTGTTGTCACACCATCAATCATACCAGTTGGCAGAAGCTGTTCGATTTCAGCTAAGTCAGCTGTATCAAGAAAAATTTTCATTAAAAGACCTCAGACAAAATGAATAGGG
>DGJU01000080.1:0-2566 GCA_002387605.1 Alphaproteobacteria bacterium UBA4588
GATAATGCTCCGCGTACGGGCAAGTGAAATGCGCTCTCCCGTGCCGTTCCATCCTGTATTCACCAAATAAACCCGTGCGCCGGAGGCCTGAAGCCGCGCGGTGAGTGTTTTGGCATATTGGGTTGGATGCAGGGATAAAAATGCTGCACCAAAACAGGCAGAAAAGGCAGGTGTTGGCTTGGTAATGCCGCGCTCTGTGCCGGCAAGCTTAGCCGTAAAGCCAGACAGAAAATGATATTGTGCCTGTGCATCATCAAGCAATGAGACAGCTGGCAGAACACCAAATGCATCAGCGGTCAGAAAAATAACACGTTTTGCATGCCCCCCGCGTGACACCGGCCTTACAATATTTTCAATATGAGTCAGAGGATAGGAAACACGGGTATTCTCGGTGATAGACCCATCCGAGAAATCAAGGCTGCCATCATCACGCATAACAACATTTTCAAGTAAGGCATCACGCCGGATAGCCGCAGATATCTCAGGCTCTTTGGTTGCTGATAAATCGATGGTCTTGGCATAGCAGCCACCTTCAAAATTAAACACGCCATCATCATCCCAGCCATGTTCATCATCCCCGATAAGGGCGCGATCTGATGATGTAGACAAGGTTGTCTTTCCCGTCCCTGAAAGGCCAAAGAAAAGCGCAACATCGCCATCCGCCCCTTGATTGGCAGAACAATGCATCGAGGCAATTCCGCGCTGGGGGAGCAGGTAGTTCATGACAGAGAACATCCCCTTCTTCATTTCACCGCCATACCATGTACCGCCGATAAGCTGCACACCCTCGCTCAGGTTAAAGGCAATAAAGGTTGATGAATTCAGCCCCTGTTCCTGCCAGTCTGGATTTTCAAAGCTGGAACCATTGATAACGGTAAAGTCAGGTTCAAAATCAGCAAGCTCTTCATCAGAGGGGCGGATAAACATATTTTTGACAAAATGGGCCTGCCAGGCCACTTCCATTACAAATCTTACTTTGAGATGATTGTCAGCACTTGCGCCGCAAATTCCGTCAATGACATAAAGTTTTTTACCAGACAGGGCAGCACCAACACCGCGCTTCAGCGCAGAAAATACCTCTTCTGACATCGGTTTATTATCATTCCGGCCCGCTTCGCCAGCCCACCAAAATGTATCTTTGGTAACAGCATCCTCGACAATATATTTATCTTTGGGAGAGCGTCCAGTATAGGTGCCGGTAAATACGTTCACAGCCCCTGTATCTGTAAGGTGCCCCCGCGCAAACCCTTCAAGATCAGGATTGGTTTCATCTTCAAATAATTTTTCAAAAGATGGATTATGAATTATTTCCGGCGTTCCGGTTATATGCAAGCGTGATAGAAAGTCAAACACATCAGAAATCCCATAAAAACAAGTATCATTACTCTTTAAAAAGGGGGTGCTACTGCTCCGTTAAAAACGACGCTTTACGCATTAGCCCGTCAATTTTTGTAACAAAGCCAGATGCGTAAAGGAAGCGCTATATTACCCTTTTCCATGTGGCAGTGGAGCGCTATGCTCCATCCACTTGATGGACCTCAATAATGTTGCCATCTGGGTCATAAAAAAAGATCTGATGCCAGCCGGCTACGGCTTTCTCACCCCAGTCAGAATAGGGGATGCCTTGTGCCTCAAGATGGGCTTTGAACGCTGCTAAATCGTCTGTACGATAGGCGATATGGCCGCGCTCAACCGGATTAACGATATGTCCCGTGCGAAAGCCAGCTCCGACATCCTTCTGGGCAAGGTGCATTTGAATGGCGCCATCACTCACAAAGGCAACGTCACCTGCATAGCCTTTTTTCTTTTCCAAAACAGGAAGACCCTCTTTTTCTTCTTCCAGCCCTAGAATGCTGCGATAAAAGTCATCCATTCTCTCTACATTTTCAGTACAGAGATTGATATGATGAAGCTTTAATTTCATAGTGAACCCCTCATTCTTTTGCACCCTAAGATACGTGCTGTTAGTGCTACCATTTCAGAAAAAATAGATGACAACAATATCAATCGCCCTCTTAATAAAATGCTATACGAATAATAGCGATAATATCAGGTGAATTTATCGCTGATGTAATGTTGATAAGGTGCAGTGATACTTGTCATTACGCCAAGAAAGAAGAGCTACCATGTTCGCTGATACACTGCCCCTTAAGATGCAGAAAGACGAGCTTGAGATGTTTCTGAGCCGTGAATTTCCCCAAGTCAGTGACGAGGTTGAAATTGCTGAACTAACGGAAAGTCAGGTAACAATGCGTCTGGTAGCGTCTGATAAACATCTCCGGCCGGGCGGCACGATATCCGGCCCCACAATGTTTATGCTGGCGGATGTCTGCTTCTATCTAGCGCTTCTGTCTGTTATTGGCCCTCAAGCTCTTACCGTTACAACAAGCGCACATATCTCCTTTATGCGCAAACCATCACCTGCGCCATTGCTTGCAACGGCCCGCCGGCTTAAACTTGGCAAAACACTTGCTGTTGGAGATGTGCTATTATTCTCAGAAGGCATGGAGGCGCCTGTTGCACATGCCAGCATGACTTACGCTATTCCACCAGCAATTCGGCCAGT
>DGJU01000080.1:2637-14304 GCA_002387605.1 Alphaproteobacteria bacterium UBA4588
CCGCCGCCTCAAAGGTTGCTATTGTTACAGGTGCTGCCCGCGGTATTGGGCTTGCAACAGCAACCCTGTTTGCTGAGCAAGGCCTTTTTGTCATTATGGTTGACCGTGATGAAGTCGAGCTTCAGCTGGCGCTTGCCAACCTAAATAATAATAGCCGTCATAATCATATTGCTCTTGTCTGTGATGTGTCATCCCCTGACGCCGTTCGCCAGATGATAGCAAAGGCACTTGAGCAGGCAGGCAGAATAGATGTACTTGTAAATAATGCCGGCGTTGCTGATTTTGGTCCTATTGAAGAAACTGATTTCCAGCGCTGGCGCACGGTTATGGAAACAAACCTTGATGGCGTTTTTCTCTGTACCCAAGCAGCGACAGCAGCCTTGAAACAAACGCGGGGTGCGATTGTAAATATTGCGTCCATTTCCGGACTGAGAGCCTCAACATTACGGGTCGCCTATGGCACCTCCAAAGCGGCTGTTATTCAACTGACCCAGCAACAGGCGGTTGAGCTTGGTGAATATGGTATTCGGGCAAATTGTGTTGCACCGGGGCCTGTTCGCACAAAGCTTGCTATGGCTGTTCATTCACAAGAAATTATTGACGCCTATCATGATGCTCTGCCGCTTAACCGGTATGGCAGCGAGCGTGAAATTGCGGAGGTGATATGTTTCCTTGCCTCACCCAATGCAAGCTTTGTTACAGGTCAAACAGTAGCAGCAGATGGCGGTTTTGAGGCTACAGGCGTTGGACTGCCAGCTTTGCGTAAATAGTACCAGAGAGCAGGACAGTATGAACGGTATGAATGATACATCTGTAATTGTTGGCGATGTTGGCGGCACAAATGCTCGCTTTGCAGTTTTTGCTCCGCAGACAGGCACCCTCTCATCAATCAGAATTCTGCAATGTGCAGACTATGTTGATTTTATCGCCATGCTTGATGCCTATCTTGCTGGCGGTGATGCTGGCGGTGATTATAATATAGCGATGCATCGATTATCACTTGCCGTTGCCGGGCCGGTTGATGACGACCATGTAAGCCTGTCCAATAATGATATGTCTTTCTCAAAGCGAGGTCTGGTAAGCCAGTATCAGCTAGCTGAGCTAACTGTAGTAAATGATTTTACCGCACAGGCTATGGCTGTTCCCTATCTGGACCCAGCGCATCTTAAAACGCTAAGAACCGGTATAGCTTATGATAACACGCCTATCCTTGTGCTTGGCCCCGGAACAGGCATGGGGTTCTCAACACTCGTGCCAACAGCATCAGGATGGCGGCCACTTGAAACAGAAGGCGGCAATATCGGCCTATCACCGCAGAGCGCTGATGAAGATATGCTGGTAAGCTGGCTACGAAATCAGACAGACTATCTGGTTTCAGAAACAGCTCTGAGCGGCCGCGGCATTGAATATCTCTATGCCTATTGGGCTGAAAAAGAAGCAGAAGAGCTGCGCTTTACGACAGCCGCTGAGATTGGTGATGCAGCGCTGTCCGGCGACCTCCTTGCAGAAAAAGCTATCTGCCAGTTTTTTGATATTCTGGGGAGTTATATTGCTGATGGTATCTTGGCAACAGGGTCTCGCCATGCTGTGTATCTGTCTGGCGGCATCGTCCCGAAACTGCTCGACCTGCTGCCAAAAAGCCAGTTTTTGGCGCGCGCAGGCATACGCGGCGTTCATTCTGATTATATAAACTCAGTGCCAATTCATCTGGTTATGGACCCTTATGCCGGCCTATCAGGCGCAGGCTATAGCGCCTTATCACGCGAATTATCCCATCGCACGATAACGTCAGAAACAGCATAATCTTTTCTGATATCAGACATAAAAAAGACCGCGCCACATATGTCAGTGGCGCGGTCTATCTTTCAGTCACTTAAGGGCTAACCCCGTTTACGCTAAATCACTACCGGTCCAGGTTCATAACTTTGGTCCATGCAGCAACAAAGTCAGTCACAAATTTGTCCTGATTATCATGCTGTGCATAAAGCTCAGCAAGGGCCCGCAGAATGGAGTTAGAGCCAAACGCTAGATCGACGCGCGATGCTGTGCGTTTGATTTTACCTGTTGTCCGGTCTCTGCCTTCATAAATACCTTCACCTGCCGGGAACCACTGGATACCCATATCAAGCAGGTTAGTGAAGAAGTCAGTTGATAATGTTCCCGGATTTTCAGTAAAGACACCATGCGCTGTGCCGCCATAATTGGCACCCAGCACACGTAAGCCGCCAAGCAGCACAGTCATTTCAGGCGCCGTAAGCGTCATCAATTGTGCTTTATCGAGAAACATCTCTTCTGCGCTTACGCTATATTCCATTTTCTGGAAGTTACGGAAACCGTCAGCCATTGGCTCAAGCACATCAAATGAGCTTGCATCTGTTTGCTCCTGAGACGCATCACCACGGCCTGCGAAAAATGGCACATTTACGTCAAACCCGCCGGCTTTTGCTGCCTGTTCAATACCGACATTACCTGCCAGAACAATCAGGTCAGCCATGCTAACAGACTTACCGAAGTCGGCCTGAACACCTGCTAAAACACCAAGCACTTTAGCAAGATTATCAGGCTGGTTAACTTGCCAGTCTTTTTGCGGTGCAAGACGAATACGCGCGCCATTAGCGCCGCCACGCATGTCAGAACCACGATATGTGCTGGCACTTGCCCATGCTGTGGAAACCATCTCGCTTACACTAAGCCCTGATGCAGCAATCTTACTTTTGAGAGCTGCAACATCAGCTTCGTTTGGCACATAATCTGCTGCCGGAATGGGGTCCTGCCAGATAAGTTCTTCTGCAGGCACTTCTGGGCCAAGATAGCGGCCAACGGGTCCCATATCACGGTGACAGAGCTTAAACCAGGCCCGCGCAAAGGCATCGGCGAACTCTTCTGGGTTTTCATGGAACCGGCGCGAAACTTTTTCATAAGCAGGGTCCATGCGCATTGCCATATCAGCTGTTGTCATGATGGTTGCCACACGCACAGAGGCATCTTCTGCGTCCGGCGCAAGATCTTCAGGCTTCGGATTAACAGCTGTCCATTGTTGTGCACCAGCAGGGCTTTTTGTTAGCTCCCACTCATAACCGAAGAGCAGGTCAAAATAGCCATTATCCCATTTGATAGGATTGGCTGTCCATGCGCCCTCAATACCACTGGTGATTGTATCACTGCCCTTGCCTGAGGCATGTGAGCTAAGCCAGCCAAGACCCATGGCCTCAAGAGGGGCACCTTCAGGTTCCGGGCCAACCAGTGCGGCATCACCAGCACCATGCGCCTTACCAAAAGTATGACCGCCTGCAACAAGGGCCACTGTTTCTTCATCATTCATTGCCATGCGGGCAAATGTTTCACGCACATCAACTGCGCTGGCAAGCGGATCAGGGTTCCCGTCAGGTCCTTCAGGATTGACATAGATAAGACCCATCTGCACAGCAGCCAAAGGACTAGAGAGCTCTCGCTCGCCTCTATACCGGTTATTGGTGAGCCATTCTGTTTCATTGCCCCAATAGATATCTTCTTCAGGGTGCCAGATATCTTCACGGCCGCCACCAAAACCAAATGTTTTGCCGCCCATGGATTCGATCGCAACATTTCCTGTCAGGATTAATAAATCTGCCCATGAAATCTGGTTGCCATATTTTTGTTTAATCGGCCACAGCAGGCGACGTGCCTTATCTAAATTACCATTATCAGGCCAGCTATTTAGGGGCGCAAAACGCTGTGCACCTGTACCACCACCACCGCGGCCGTCTGACGTGCGGTAGGTGCCGGCAGCATGCCAGGCCATACGGATGAAAAACGGGCCATAGTGACCATAATCAGCTGGCCACCAGTCCTGCGAGTCTGTCATCAGGTCTGTGATATCTTGTTTCAGCGCATAATAATCAAGCTTCTCAAACGCTTCTTTATAGCTAAACCCCTCATCCATCGGATTAGACCGCGCATCATGCTGGCGCAGAACGCTGACATTCAACTGATTTGGCCACCAGTCTTTATTGGATGTGCCCTCAAGCGAGTTATGCATAAATGGACACTTGTTCTGGGTATTCATTTGCCCCTCCTAATGGATGCGAATGTGAAAGAAGACTGCGCGCAAGACACCCCGTCAAAGGTTGCCCTGACAAACTCTAACTTAAGTGCCTGAAATTCTCAGGTCAAGAATTTTGGAAGCATTCTAAACTACTATTTTATCTAAGGCCTTATATCAGCCTTTACGAGGTAGTTTTACGCCGCAACCGGACTGTTAGCTCAATACTTTCTGCTTCGAAACCATCAGGGATTTTCGGCATTTTTTGGAGCGTCACATCAGCCGGGCTTATATCAACCATCGCACCAGTTTCGATATCGACAAAATGGTAATGCTCTGACAGGTTAGTATCAAAAAGCACAGTATCGCCGACATTTTTTACCTGCCGCAACAAACCAGCATCCGCAAATTTATGCAGGCAGTTATAGACCGTTGCCAATGCCATATGCTGGCCTGAAGTCTGAACTTCTTCATAGAGCTGTTCAGCGCCAACATGACGCTTCCTGCCATCCAGCAAAAGGCGGCCGATTAACACTCGCTGCCGTGTTGGCCGCACCCCTGCATCTTCAAGACATATGATGATGCGATGTTCTTCGGCTTTGATATCACGCGTACTAGTCATACAAAGATAGATGAAACGGCCAGCCTATTTTGTCAAGAAGCTAGCCTTTTAGGCCTATTTACCGCTAAGAAAGACCTCATGACAGAAATAGGGCGTGTTATGCCCTGCCCGACCCATAATTTTTACACATAGAGACTAAGATGAATGAAATCGTTGAATTTTTGAAAACAAGACGGTCTGTTATTATCAAAAATATTGTCCCCGGTGACATGCCGCAAGCCGATATGGATGCTATTATTGAGTGCGGTCTGCGGGTTCCTGACCATGCTGTTATTGGACCTTGGCAGATAAAAGTCATCCAAGGCGAGGCCCGCAGCCGGCTTGGACGCACGATATTAGCACCAGAATTTGCTGCTCAGCATAAAGATGCCACACCAACAATGCTTAAGTTTGAGGCAGATAGATTTATACGGGCAAGCGCTGTTGTTGCTGTTATGTCACGCGCCGAGCCACATCCAAAAATACCCGCATGGGAAATGCATCTATCTGCAGGTGCAATGTGTCAGAATGTACTGACAGCTGCGCTTGCGCTTGGCTATGCGGCGCAATGGGTTACTGAATGGTATAGTTATAATGAAGCACTCCTCACTGAGCTTGGCGGCACAGCAGAACATGACAAATTTGCTGGCTTCATCTATATTGGTGGTAAAAATGAAGCGCCGTCAGAGCGTCGGCGCCCTGTTCCATCCGATATTGTCGAGTATATTTCAACATGAGCATCCATCTTTATCAGCATGACCTCCCCGATAACATTTCCTTTGGCACGTCTGTTGCCATTGATACAGAAACAATGGGATTGAGCCTGACACGCGATAGATTATGCCTTGTTCAGTTATCTTGCGGAGATGGCACAGCCCATCTTGTCCAGATTGCCGCAGAAAAGCAGCCCTGCCCTAATCTGATATCTCTTCTGGCAGATAAAAAATGCGAGAAGCTGTTTCATTTTGGCCGCTTTGACCTTGCCATGCTGACCCGTGATATTGGTCCTATTTCTGGGCCTGTTTATTGCACAAAAATCGCATCCAAATTATCCAGAACCTATACTGACAGGCATGGGCTAGCAGATTTATGCCGGGAATTACTATCGCTAGAAATCTCCAAGCAACAGCAATCATCTGACTGGGGAGCAGATATGCTTAGCGATGCCCAGCAGACCTATGCTGCGGGCGATGTTCTCTACCTTCATCAGATTAAAGAAAAGCTTGATGCGATGCTAACGCGGCTAGACCGGCAGGCTATCGCAAAACATTGCTTTGACTTCCTGCCACACCGTGTTGGACTGGATCTTGCAGGATTTGAACAGCTTGATATTTTCCATCATTGAACAATGACATCCACACTCTGGCGAAAGGGGCATAATAATGAGCGACGATAATATTCCTGCACAGCCTAAACGTCCCTCTGTTTTGTTCAACCGGTCAGAGCAAGCAACTCCTCAGCCAACACCAAGACGCAAGCCGGTAAGTTTTATTTTGCTTGGCGGCGCAATTCTGATTGCAGGGGGGATGGTCGGCCTGTCGAGCATTTTCCAACCACAGGAAAATATTGAAATTGATATAACATCGCTGAGCGCTACCCCGACCGGAAGCCTTGAAATGACAGGTGCCCGCTATTCAGGCCGCACCCCATCAGGCAATTTTTTCTCCATTACAGCTGACCGCGCCGTTGAAGATGCGAATAACAAAGAAACAATGCATCTGTTTAACCCTGATGGCACGTTCGAGCGAGACGGCAAAGGGACGACCCACCTTCTCTCAAAAGAGGGTTTTTATAATGCGAATGCCGATACTATTGAATTATTTGGCGCTGTAAGAGTCCACAGAGATATTCAGAACCTCACTCTTTTGACAGAGAGAATGGAGGCAAATATCGAGTCCGGAACGCTTCTAGCGCCCACCGCTGTTGAAGTAACCAGTCCAGATATGCAGGTAACTGCCGAGGGAATGCAGGCTTATAATCATGGCGAGCGTATTATTTTTACCGGCAATCCACGTGCAGTATTCATCAGCAATACTCAACAAACGCAATAGGAGGTCTGTCTTATGACTGTCTTTTCAAAATCATCTATTAGCATGTTATGTGCCGGCCTTATTGCCCTAACCGCCATGCCGGCATTATCGCAAGACGCCCTCACTATTGAAGCCGATGACAGCCTGGAATGGAACCAGATCGAAGGGTTTTATCAGGCAAATGGGAATGCGGTTGCAACACAAGGGTCACAAACGCTAAAGGGCGATAAGCTTACTGCCTTTTATGTGCCGGATGAAAATAACCGGGAGCTCACCCGCATGTTGGCAGAGGGTCGTGTAAACTTCAAAGACGGAGCTCTTTCTGGGGCGGGCACAACAGCTGATTATGACATTGCGAGCAGCCATTATATCCTCACCGGACCATCAGCGTTTATCATCGGGCCTGATGGACGCGCTGATGCTGATAAACAAATCGATTTTGAGCGCAATAACTCAGTTATGATCCTTCAGGAAAATGCCCATATTGCAATGACGGACGGGCGAGAACTCTTCGGTGATCACATCACTGTTTTTCTGGATGAGAATGAAAACGTCTCCCGCGTGATAGCAAAAGGTGGTGTTGAGGTTATCCAAAATGCCAGCAGTTCGGCCAAGGGTGATGAAGCTGATTATGATCATAAAGGCAATGTTACGGTTCTGACAGGTAACGTAACGCTGGTTGACGGAGAAAATAAACTTTCAGGGGATGTCGCGGAAATTGATTTTTCCACAGGAATCAGTAAGATAATCTCATCTAAGAGCAATGGCCGCGTTTCAGGTCAATTCTCACGCCTTTCTACGGGCGCTCAAAAATAATAATTAGAAGGACGACCGTCATGCCATCAGACGGATTTGATGACTCCCCTGAGCAATCAGGCAGAAGAGTTACCCAGTTTCCGGATGGCTCTTATTCTGGTGACGAGAGCGGCAAGATAAAGCTGGTCAGCGAAAACCGTGGCCTCCAAGCACGTGGAATCGGCAAAAATTTTGGTAATAAACGTGTCGTCCGGAATGTCTCCATTGGCGTGCGCCGCGGCGAAGCTGTGGGACTTCTTGGACCAAACGGCGCTGGCAAAACAACGACTTTCTATATGCTATCCGGGCTCATGCAGGCCGATGAAGGCAGTATTTTTCTTGATGGCAATGATGTAACTGAAACACCTTTATATCAGCGTGCGCGCCTTGGTATTGGCTACCTGCCTCAGGAATCGTCTATTTTCCGTGGGCTGAGTGTCGAGAAAAACATCCGCGCTGTTTTAGAAATCACCGAAAGTAACGCAGATTTACGCGATTCTATGCTTGAAGAACTGCTCGCAGAATTCGGGATTGGACATTTGCGGAATACGCCATCAATTAACCTGTCTGGCGGAGAGCGCAGACGTCTTGAAATCGCACGTGCGCTTGCTGCGCGCCCGACTTTCCTGCTGCTGGATGAGCCGCTTGCGGGTATTGACCCTATCGCTGTTGCCGATATTCGTGATTTGATTAGTCAGTTAAAAGAACATGGGCTTGGCGTGCTTATCACCGACCATAATGTGCGTGAAACTCTAGAAATTGTAGAGCGCGCCTACATCATTCATGACGGTGCTGTTCTTATGGAAGGCACGCCTGAAGAAGTTGTTGGCCATTCCGGTGTGCGCGAAGTGTATCTCGGGAATAACTTCCTGATCTAAGGCACTATTTCCAATGAAACTTGACCGCCTGACCTGCGGAGGGTCTACCGCTCATCTACTATAATTTCTCAAAGCGGGTTGATTAGTAGAAGCAGTCTCAGGCGAACCAGAACGTCACAAGAAGATACCTGTGAGTTCAACATCTCATGCCAATCCCAGATAATTCTGACTCGGTCAGCGCTGCGGTCGCTGCTTGCACTCGGGTCGACGCGCTTATAACCTCAGCAGGTATAGCAGGCCCCAATGCTACAACTTGGGAATACCCTTTTGAGGACTGGCGCAAAATTATGTCGGTCAACCTTGATGGCACCTGGCATTGTCTACGCGCCGCTGCGCCGCGGATGATCGAACAGGGTTATGGCCGAGTCGTAACCATTGCTTCGGTTGCAGGCAAAGAAGGCAACCCTAACGCCCCTGCCTATTCAGCATCCAAAGCTGGCGTCATCTCACTTACCAAATCTATGGGTAAAGAATTGGCAACTCATAATATTTCAGTCAATTGCGTAACACCTGCTGCTGCAAAAACCCGTATATTTGACCAGATGAGTCAAGAGTTCATTGATTTTATGCTGGCAAAGATCCCTCGTGGACGGTTCTTGGAAGTAGACGAAGCGGCTGCGTTAATCGCCTGGGCTGCCTCTGAAGAGTGCAGCTTTTCCACTGGTTCGATATTTGATGTGTCTGGTGGACGTTCAGTCTATTAAGGAGCAGAAAATGAATGTTCGATGCCTCTATGACGGCAAATTTATGTTATCAGAAAGCCCGCTTTGGTGTGAGCGCACGCACTCACTCTGGTGGGTCAACATGGTCGGACCGTCGGCGGTATATCGTCTGCCATGGGGCCAAGAAGAGCCGGAGATTTTTCCTTCTTCGGTTCCCGTGACCAGCATTGCGTTCTCCGAGGACAACAACTTGTTGATAATTCGAAACTATCCGAGTGGCGCAGACATGCCAAAAAATGCGAGAAGATGGGTGGTGGAGCCAGACGGGATCGAACCGACGACCTCTACAATGCCATTGTAGCGCTCTCCCAGCTGAGCTATGGCCCCTTAAACCCTTTAATCCCGCCTATTTCTTGGCTTGAGACAATATAGGCGTCATTATTTACGCGTCTCAGCTTTTTGGTGCAAGTGCAAATTTCAACGATTTTTATTGCTCGTCGTCATTGTCCCCATCATTATCATCAAGCACGTCAATCAACTCGCCGCTTTCAATATCAGGCGTAGTCTCATCACCGTCCTCACCTGCAGCAGGAATGAATGTTTCATCATCAGACGGCAAATCATCATCATCAGCCGCATCGTCTGACTCATCAAATTCATCGTCCTTTGTTTCGCTTTCGTCTTCCAAATCATCTTCGGCAGCAGCGTCAGGCTTTACAACAGCAGCCTTTACAGGAGATTTACCCCGACGACTTTTCAGAAGATTTTCAGGATCGAATTCACTGCCGCATTCAGGACAAGTGATTGGCGATTTATTAAAATCGTAAAATTTCATGCCGCATGAAAAACAACGACGTTTCTGACCTAATTCTGCTGAGACCATAACAAGAGCCCTTCGTATGGTGTGATATGATGCTGGATTAAAGGCAAAATTGAAGCTGTGTCAAAAGAATTTTGTTATTCAGGCAATGTTTTTCTCAAAAGAATTTTTTCACCAGCACGTCAAGAGTGGCTATTATCAGGTAATGACATCAGATTTTTGCCTGCTTATACTAGGCAAAATATTTTGCCGGAAAGCGACCTCATCCTCATGCCACACAACCAGACGCCCCCTCAGACACCTGCTGATTTATTGTCATCTGCCTTTGCGCTTCGTTCTTCTATCTGCCAAAGCATTAACGGCGAAATCCTTATTCCTGGGGATAAGTCTATTTCTCATCGCGCCCTTATTTTAGGCAGTCTTGCAATCGGCACAACGCGCGTATCTGGCCTGCTAATGGGCGCTGATGTGATGTCAACGCTCAGCGCTATGCGTCAGCTCGGCGTTGATATTAGCGAGGCGGATAATGGTGATGTCATCATCCACGGCGTTGGCCTTCATGGACTGACAACACCTGATGCCCCTCTTGACCTTGGAAATGCTGGTACCGGCGCTCGCCTGCTGATGGGGGTTATTGCTGGCCAGCGCATCACAGCTTCTTTTACAGGCGATAGCTCGCTTAGCGCCCGGCCCATGCGGCGCGTGACAGACCCGCTTGAAGAGATGGGTGCCCAGGTTAGCTATCTGCCTGAAAATAACGCCAAAGGACTACTGCCAGTCACAATTTCAGGTGCCACGCCTGTGCTACCAGCCGACTATCATAGTACCATTGCATCAGCGCAGATAAAATCAGCGATATTGCTTGCGGGGCTGAATGCCCGTGGCACAACCAAAGTAACAGAGCCGCATATTTCACGTGATCACACCGAAGCAATGCTGCGGCATTTCGGACTGACCGTTGAGCAAACAATTCTGGCTGATGGTCGGCATGAAGTAAGCGTAACAGGCGAAGGCCAATTACGTGCCGCTGACATTGCTGTACCGCGTGACCCATCTTCTGCGGCATTTGCAATGGTTGCAGCTCTCATTACACCGCATAGCCATATCACCTTGCCGGGAATCAGCATGAATCCACAGCGGATTGGGCTTATTGCTACGCTTCAGGAAATGGGCGGCAGTTTATCGCTGAGCAATCACAGGATTGAAGGCGGAGAAGATGTTGCAGATATAGAGGTACGCTCTAGCCGACTGCATGGCATTGATGTGCCCGCGTTGCGTGCTGCTTCCATGATTGATGAATATCCTATTTTATCCATTGCGGCGGCCTGTGCATCAGGCAAAACCCACATGGTTGGGGTGAGCGAGCTGCGCGTCAAAGAAACAGACCGAATCGCTGTTATGGCCGAAGGATTACGGCGCTGCGGCGTTGAAATTGATGAAACAGATGACACGATGACTGTTTTGGGGACAAATTCAGGCGGCGATGATATCTCAGCTCATAGCGCTATTGCTGGCGGCGTTATAATTGCCTCCCAGCATGACCACAGAATTGCAATGTCGTTTCTTACTCTTGGAATGGTGAGTAAATCGCCAATTATCGTGGAAGATGTTAGCACAATAGCAACATCTTTTCCCGGGTTTGCCGCATTAATGAATCATGCTGGTGCCAAAATTGAGCGCCAGAGCTAACCTTNNTCATTCCACGCGTTGCTGTTAGATGATTTGAGGGCTTGCCAGTATCTCTTAAAGCCTGTAGATGGTCGGCCTCAGTTAATTATATAAGAGGATGCGATGATCATCGCTATCGACGGTACCGCTGCTTCAGGTAAAGGAACACTTGGCAGAAGCCTCGCCCAGTCA
>DGJU01000015.1:0-6227 GCA_002387605.1 Alphaproteobacteria bacterium UBA4588
AAGACTTCACTTAATTCAATGAGACGTGGGTATAAAGTTTAGAAGAGTAGGACGCATCACTAATGACATATTCAGACCTTTTTGATCAGACGCAGCGTGATTTCATCAGCCGGCATATCGGTCCTGATAAGCGTGAATGCGCTGATATGTTAGCCCAGATTGGAATGACGTCGCTGGATGCCCTTATTGGTCAGACGGTGCCGGACAGCATCCGCTCAACCGCGCCCTTAGCGCTAGATGCGCCATTGTCAGAAGCAGCGCTCCTCTCTCACATGCATGACCTTGCTGGCAAAAACAAAGTGATGACGTCACTTATCGGCATGGGGTATTATGACTGCTACACGCCGCCTGTTCTGCAGCGTAACATTCTGGAAAATCCAGGATGGTACACAGCCTACACGCCGTATCAGCCTGAAATTGCACAAGGCCGGCTTGAAGCGCTGTTAAACTTCCAGACAATGATTTGCGAGATGACTGGCCTAGATATGGCAAATGCGTCATTGCTGGATGAAGCAACCGCAGCAGCCGAAGCAATGGCTGTTGCGCATCGCGTTTCAAAATCAAAAGCGGTGAGCTTTTTTGTTGATGAAGATTGTCATCCGCAAACAGTTGCGGTGCTGAAGACACGCGCTGAGCCGCTTGGCTGGCAGGTGATAATAGGCGATCCGGTCGCTGATATGAATCCCGATGAGGTGTTTGGCGCGCTGTTCCATTATCCGGGCTCCTCTGGTGTTGTGCGGGATTATCGTTCGGCTATTGAGGGCCTAAAGGCAGCTGGCGGGTTTGCTGTGATGGCGTGTGATTTGCTGGCATTATGTTTGCTAACACCGCCTGGCGAGCTTGGCGCTGATATGGCGATAGGGTCTGCCCAGCGCTTTGGCGTGCCGATGGGTTATGGCGGGCCGCACGCAGCTTTTATGGCAACCGCTGATAAGCATAAACGTGCGTTGCCAGGCCGGATTATTGGGGTATCTGTGGACGCCTCTGGCGCGCCGGCTTACCGGCTTGCCCTGCAGACCAGAGAGCAGCATATTCGCCGCGAAAAGGCGACATCCAATATCTGTACCGCACAGGCATTACTTGCTATCATGGCATCTATGTATGCTGTCTGGCACGGACCGGACGGGCTAACCCTGATTGCCCGCCGCATTCATCATCTCACATCTATTCTTGCAACTGGATTACGCGCTGCTGGCCTTAGCGTAACCGCGCCGGGTTTTGATACCATAACGGTTAGGTGTGATGATGTATCTGGCTTTATGGACCGGGCTGTTGCGGCTGGTATGAATGTGCGACGTGGCGAGGGGCATATTGGCATCTCCCTTGATGAGACATGCGAGCGCAAAACTGTTGAAACATTATGGTCGCTCTTTGGCGTTGCAGCTGAGTTTGACAGCCTTGATGGCACAACAGCTAGTGCGCTGCCTGAGGCTCTCACGCGTACAACTGCATTTTTGACACATCCGGTGTTTCATACCTACCGGTCAGAAACAGAAATGATGCGTTATTTGCGCAAATTATCTGATAAGGATCTGGCGCTGGACCGAACAATGATTCCGCTTGGCTCCTGTACGATGAAACTGAATGCTGCTGCTGAAATGATGCCTGTAAGCATGCCGGAATTTGCCAGAATGCATCCGTTCTGTCCGGCCGACCAAGCACAAGGCTATCATCAGATGATTACTGAGCTGGAAGCACAGCTTTGTGAAATTACGGGGTATGATGCGATTTCCATGCAGCCTAATTCAGGGGCGCAAGGTGAATATGCTGGTCTGCTGGCTATCCGGGGGTATCTGCAGGCGCGTGGTGAGACGCATCGCACCATCTGTTTGATCCCGTCTTCTGCGCATGGCACCAATCCAGCTTCATCGCAGATGGCAGGCTTTCAAGTGGTTGTGGTTGCCAGCGATGAAGAAGGCAGTGTTGATATTGCCGATCTAAAAGATAAAATTGCTGAGCATGCTGATAATCTTGCCGCGATTATGGTGACCTATCCATCAACCCATGGAGTGTTCGAAGAAGACATTACGACGATTTGTAATCTGGTGCATGACGCTGGCGGGCAAGTCTATCTGGATGGCGCTAATCTGAATGCACAGGTAGGTGTCTCGCAGCCCGGCGCCTTTGGTGCTGACGTTAGCCACCTGAATTTGCACAAGACGTTCTGTATTCCACATGGCGGCGGCGGTCCCGGCATGGGGCCGATTGGTGTACGGGCACATTTGGCACCATATCTTGCCGGCCATGTGATGCATGATAACCCGCAGTCAGCAACGGGGCAGATTTCTGCGGCGCCGTTTGGCTCACCCCTCATTCTGCCTATTTCCTATGCCTATATCAAAATGATGGGCTCATCTGGTCTTACGCATGCCACCAAGATAGCTATTCTGAGTGCAAACTATATCGCAGAAAGTCTGTCTGGTGATTATCAGATTCTGTATCGCGGTGCGCGTGGCCATGTTGCCCATGAGGCCATTTTGGATACACGGCCGTTAAAACAGTCGGTTGGCATTGATGCCGAAGATATCGCAAAGCGTCTGATGGATTACGGCTTTCATGCGCCAACAATGAGCTTTCCTGTTGCGGGTACATTGATGATCGAGCCAACAGAAAGCGAATCAAAAAGCGAAATTGACCGGTTCATTTCTGCTATGAAGGCAGTCCGGGCAGAAATCGCAAAAATAGAAGCAGGCGATTGGCCTGTTGATGATAATCCGCTGGTAAATGCGCCTCATACCTCTGAGATGCTTACCGCAGAGGACTGGTCACATCCCTATAGTCGGCACGAAGCATGTTTCCCAAGCGGAACAGACATCAGTACGAAATACTGGCCTCCTGTAAGGCGAATTGATAATGCCTTTGGCGACAGAAACCTTATCTGTACATGTCCGCCGCTCAGCGAATATGAAGACGCAGCCGAATAGCGTTATCCTCGTGATAGAGACATGGGTTTTCTGCCTGTCGGGTTAAAGCAGACAATCTCCTTTACAAGTCTTTTGTAAGTATGGGATGAAGTCCGCATGACAACAAACTTTGTAGATTATGCCTCTGAGAGGCCGGTTACTCTTGCGAGCCGTATGTCGGACTTAGCGCGGGCACAGACAGATATTGTACGGGCCCGTTTATCGCCTACCCCAACACAAGTCCTTGGTTTGTCAACGAAGGGCGATGAGATACTTGACCGGCCGCTGGTTGAAATTGGCGGTAAGGGCGTGTTTATCAAAACACTTGAAGTGGCCTTGCTTGATGGGCGGGCAGATGCAGCTGTCCATTCAATGAAAGATATGGAAACTGAAATTGCGCCGGGCACGGCTATCGGCGCTGTTTTGCCGCGCGAAGATAGCCGCGATGCGCTTGTCGGACCTTTTGAGACCATTCAGGCATTACCGCACGGCGCTGTCATAGGAACAGCATCGGTCAGGCGGTCAGCCTTGTTACGTAATCTGCGGCCAGACCTTCAGATTAACCTGTTACGCGGTAATATAAATACCCGTTTAGCACGCCTGCAAGCTGGTGAATTTGATGCGATTATTCTCGCTGTTGCTGGCCTGAAGCGGCTTAGCCTGCCTGTTATTTATACCCCTCTATCTGATTCGGTGATGCCAGCGGCAGCTGCCCAAGGTGCACTCGCCATTCAAATCCGCACAGGCAACGAACGTGCTGATGCGCTTGCGCCGTTATTCGCCCAGTTGAACTGTGCTGAAACACACATTTGTGTAACAGCAGAGCGCGCTGTTCTTGCTGCCGTTGATGGTAGCTGCCGGACGCCACTTTCTGCTATGGCACGTCTTGATGGTGATGCGGTGCATGTAACAGCTTGTGTGCTGTCCGAAGACGGCCAGCAGAAGTTTGAGGCGCGTGCTAATGGCCCTGCATCACTGGCAGCTGATATTGGGAATGATATTGGGCGCCAGCTTCTTGATTTATGTGGTGGGCGGCAGTTTCTTGCCTAAAGAAGAGTAGCAGCAGTAACATTAGGTAGTGAATTTTTGAAGGAATGGACTAAGCAATGACAAAACTTGCTGTACTTCGTCCAGAGCCTGAGTGCCAAAATGATGTTGCGATGCTGGCAGAGCGCGGTATCCCTGCTATTGCCCTGCCCTGCCTTTCAGAACGACGCATTCCAGTGCCTGAAGATAGTTTTCAGGATGCATCTGACGGCCTTATTCTGACCAGCCAGCGCAGTCTTACGATGCTTCATCCTGACCATTATGCCGCGCTGCATCATCTGCCTGTTTTGGCTGTTGGCGCGCGCACAGCAGAGGTAGCCCGTCAGTATGGATTCTCCGACATTTATGCTGGCAGCGGCTCAGCACACTCTTTGTGTGAGCACTTGCAGCAAAGGTGTGAGGTCGCGGGGCGCAGGATGTCTTTTGACTGGCTAAGCGGACAGGATGTTCAGCTAGATATCAGCAATGCTGCCCCGGACGGCTGCACGGTAACGCGCCATATTTGTTATGCGATGGAGAACCGCACAACAGTTCCTGCCTCTTTTATCGCTCAGCTTGAGGCTGGTGAAATTTCTGCTGTTATGAGCCTGTCAGCCCGCACCCTCACAGCGTTTGTTCAATTGCTTCATACGCATAATCTATGGCATCATCATCGTAAGATAAGCGTTTTGTCGATTAGCTCTGCAGCATGTGATGTGCCCTACGATGGGAAACATAATCTACAATGGCAAGAGATGCTGATTGCAGACAAACCTGACCATGCCAGTATGATGGCGCTGGCGCATAACTGGTACCACTCAGGTGAGTACTGCTAAAACATGTAAGGGATGTGACGGAAATATATGGCAAGGTCTTCCTCTAACGCAGATACATCCCAGACTAAATCAAAGGCGCGTTCTAGCGCATCAGCTGCCGATGACGCACCTGCTTCAACAATGATATTTGATGCCACGCCGCTGCGCCCCCGTATGATGCAGCGCCTGATTGGTGCGGCGCTTATTATCAGCGTGGCAGCGTTTGCTCTTGCGGTTTATCCTATTATACGGCCCCTCATTGGGTCTGCCTTCGGGCTTGCTGCTCTGGTTCCTGCCTGGCAGACCGAGATGTCGACGCTTCGCCAGCAGGCCACAGAATACCGCGCCTCTGCTGAAGCTGACCGCAGCGCGCTAACGGCTGTTATAACAGGCCTAGAGCAGAAAATTGAGACAGCCCTTTCTGCCCAGCAATCAGATCGTAAAACGCTGCTGGAAATTCAGGCTGATATAGCGGCACACCGCGCACGGCTAGAGATGCTTGAGGCGCGCCCGATTATGCCAGAATTAGCGCCGGCTGTAGCGCCCGAAATATCTGATACGGCGCCTAAATTATCGCCGCAGGCTGGTAATCCGCCGCAACAGCCAGAACAGCAAAACCCGTCATTCTGGCCTGACTGGTCAACGGATTGGACAGGTGGTTGGATAGATAGCTGGTCATTTTCTGGCATGTTTAACCATGTAACTGAGATGTTAAGCCTTCGCCGCATTGATGAGGCACCTTCCTCATGATGCGCAAACTTATTCTTTTTATTGTCTGGGGCGTTGTTGTTGCGTTTGGCGTCAACTGGCTCTCTCAGCAAACTGGAAAGGCCAGCATTGAATGGCTCGGCTGGCAGATAGACGTATCAACCAGCCTTCTTGTCAGCCTTTTGGTTGGCGGTATTATTTGTCTGTTTATGCTGCAGCGGCTTGTAAAAGGCTTTATTAGCTGGCCAAGCTGGATGTCGGCAAACTGGAGAGCGCGCCGTAAGATAGGCGGAGAACGCGCCCTTGGTCTTGGGATGGTTGCCTTTGCTGCGGGCGATTTTAAAGCTGCTCGGAAACAGGCCCGAAACGCTGAAAAGCTGTTAGGTGCAGGGATGCTCCCAGACTTATTATCTGCGCAGGCAGCCCACGCATCAGGTGATAGCCGTGCCGCCTTGCGATATTTTACAGCCCTGTCGAAGCAAGAAGATACAGCCTATTTTGGACAGATTGGGTTGATGCGCCTGACCCATGAAAAAGGCCAGTCTGCCGAGAGTATCAAGAATGCCCGCGCAGCTCTGGCATTAAATCCTGATTCTGCGCCCGCCGCCGCCTTGCTCCTGGCGCATGATTTGACGCGCCAGAATTGGGTTGGCGCTTATGATAAAGTTGGCTTGCTTGCTGGCCATAACCAAGATGGCCTTGGACCGGCAGACACCTCTCTGCTCGCGGCTCATATCTGTTTAATGATTGCTGACCAGAAAGAAAAAGCGGCAGA
>DGJU01000015.1:6364-8247 GCA_002387605.1 Alphaproteobacteria bacterium UBA4588
CAGGCAATCAAAACAATTGAAACAGCTTTTAGAGCTCTGCCGCATTCTGACTACCTTGAGGCTCTCTCAAACCTAACAGATGACAATGAAGGTCAGTTTGTCTCGCGCATTGGAAAGCTCGCAGTGGCAAGTAAAAACACTGATAAAGGTTATTTAATGATGGCTCAGGCGGCGCTGGATAAGCGGATTTGGGCATCAGCTTCAGCAGCGCTTGAGAAAATCTCTCCTACAGCGCGAACCAATCAATTCTTTTTAATGACGGCTCGGTTGGCAGAAATGAGACACGTCGAGGATGAAAGTTTTGCTGCAGAGCGTGATAATGCCTTACGGCAGGCGGCAATTGCACCGCGTGGCCCTGTCTGGTTGTGTGAGAGTTGCGGAGCGTCTGATGAGCAGTGGCAGGCCACATGCGGCTCTTGTGATACCTTTGGACAGGTGGGATGGGGCGTATCAAACGATAGGCAAAACCTTATCTCAGCGCAGTGATTCTCTGAAATTATTATGCTTAGGTTCTAAAATTTTCATAAAAATAGCCCCAAAAGGGCAGGGAATGGCGGATTCTGATAATTTCTATGTAACGTAGGAGATAGGTTTGTTAAAGTTATGAACAATAGTGTGAAGAATAACGCGCTTGGTGCTTTAGAGGCATGCAAGCATAGGAGTTAAATAAAATGAAAAAATTGATAACTGCAGCGGCTGCTGCAACAATGCTGATCATGCCAGCGCTTGCGGATGAAGCAAAAATTGGCATTATTCTTGGGTATACTGGCCCAATTGAATCCCTTACCCCTGATATGGCTGCCGGTGCTGAACTTGCCATTTCAGAAGTGAATGCAGCAGGTAACTTTATGAAGGGTATGAAAGTGACGTCAGTACGTGCTGACTCAACTTGTATCGATTCAGCCGCTGCTACTGCAGCAGCAGAACGTCTTGTCACTGCTGACAAGGTCAATGCCATGGTTGGTGCTGACTGTTCTGGTGTTACAACTGCTATCCTTCAGCAGGTTGCTCTTGCAAATGGCGTTGTCATGGTATCGCCCTCAGCCACATCACCAGCTCTGTCAACAATCGAAGATAATGATTTGTTCTTCCGGACAGCACCTTCTGATGCTCGTCAAGGTCAAGTCGTTGCAGAAATCCTGATGGATAAAGGCTATAAGACAGCCGCAATGACCTACACGAACAACGATTATGGTAAGGGTCTTGCTGATAGCATTATTACTAATTTCGAAGCTGCTGGTGGTAAGATTACAATCTCAGCTGCGCACGAAGATGGCAAAGGTGATTACAGTGCAGAAGTTGGCGCTCTTGCGCAAGCAGGCGGTGATATTCTTATCGTAGCTGGCTATCTTGACCAAGGCGGTAAAGGCATCATCCAGTCATCTCTTGATGCTGGCGCTTTTGATGTGTTCTATATGCCAGATGGTATGATTGGTGATGCGCTCCCCGCTGCTATTGGACCGGACCTAGATGGGTCAATTGGTGATGTTCCCGGAACAGACAGCCCAGGTGCTGCCCTCTTTTCGGATATGGCCAAAGCCAATAACTTCGTTGCAGGACCATTTGCCCCTGAAAGCTATGATGGCGCTGCTCTTATCATGCTTGCTATGCAGGCTGCAAAATCAACTGACAGCCAAGTCTTTAAATCACACGTGATGGACGTTGCAAACGCACCGGGCGAGAAAATTTTCCCAGGTGAACTTGGCAAGGCTCTTAAGCTGATTAGCGAAGGCAAAGATGTTGATTATGTTGGCGCATCAGCTGTTGAGCTGATTGGCCCAGGCGAATCAGCAGGTAGCTATGCTGAAATTCTTGTTAAAGGTGGCAAGAACGTAACGGTTGGCTATCGCTAGGGTTATCATCAAATATGACAGGGCCCGGAT
>DGJU01000017.1:0-1723 GCA_002387605.1 Alphaproteobacteria bacterium UBA4588
AGCGCCCGCACTGCCCCTGCTTTATCTGAGCCAACACGGGAAATCGGAGATGGCAGGCTTAAGTTTCGTATAAAAACTGCCACGCAACAGCTTATAATAGCAAAGATGATGAAGGTTAATATTGCGGGCTGGTAAGAGGCAGTAACTATAATTATAAGGCCAATTAGATAGACAATTAGATAGACAATTATCCCTCTGATAAGAGACAAATGAAACCTGCTATCCCATTTTATGCCTTGTTCTATATGCATCATCCAGCCTGAAAAAAGATGACATATCTACCCCGATATTAAGCCGTTCGATATGACATTTCATGACTGAAAGATTAGACGCAACGCTGTTAAATAAACGTTAATGGACGAGGAAAAACCCTGTAATAGGAAAAATTATGGGTTAAAAAGTCACCATACTCAGCTTTTCTGCTACCCCATGCCGTTTTAGCGCCTGTTCAATAAAACCATTACCACTCAGCTCAGCAATGAGGCTATTGAGAAACGCAACAGCTTCTGGATGACCCTTTTGAAGGCCAACCGATTGATTGATTGACGTAAAGGGTTGTTCAATGATCCTATAACCGTCTATTTTTGCTAATTCGTCTACCAATCTGGGTTTCAGGCTTGCCAGCACATCTCCCGTGCCGGCGTAAAACATTTCATGCGATTCTTTTATCGATGTAACGCGCAAGAAATCTGGATGACTGAAATTTTCTTTCAGCCATAAATCATAAGCGCTTCTATTATAGAGGATGATTTCAACACCCGGCTTATCTATCTCAGCGTTGGTGGTGAAGCTAGAGCCGTCCCGCACCAGGAAGTTAGCATCTATCTTGATATAAGATGTGCTAAAATCAATCGTCTGTGCGCGTTCTGGCTCAAAAGCTATATTGCCAATATCCCAGATGTCCTGCCCTACAGCATCCGCAAGCTGTCCCGGCCCCTCAAAGGGAACAAGCCGGCAGGGAACACCTAGTCGGCGTGCAATTTCCTTTGCAAGGTCTGGAGAAAGACCATCAGGGCCGCCATCAGCAGAGCGCCCCGATACCAGTAAAAAATTACTCATATTAATAGCAGCTCTTAGCTCACCATGCGGCGCAAGCGCGGTTAGAATAGCCTCATTCATCATTCTGCATCCTTGTTTTAGTCTGCTTGTTAGGTCCTGCTTACTGCTCTGCTGCCCGTAAAGCCTCAGGGAAGATAGTTTCAAATAAATCTAAATGTTGCTTGGTGCCAGCAGATATTCTGATACATCTATTTTGTGGTGCAACCGCTGGCATTCGCACAAACACCCCCTTACTGATAAGGGTTGCCAGAACTCTTTGGGCAAATGCACCGTCTTTCATGCAATCAATAGCGATAAAATTCGTTCGAGACGCTATCGCTATGCAGTGATTGGCAACAGCAATATCAGCAATGCGTGCAAGTGAGTGTTTTACCTGTGCCTTCACATTTTCAAGGTGGACTGTATCGCTCAACGCGGCGAGTGCTGCCACCTGACCCAGCCGGTTCATCCCGAAATGGTTCCGCACCTTATTGAAGGCTGTTGCAAGCGGCGCATTAGTAATGGCATAGCCAACTCTTACACCAGCAAGCCCATAGGCTTTGGAAAATGTGCGAAACCGGATGAGCTGAGGATGGTTCACATCAAACACTGGCAACTCGCTCTCCTCAACAAAATCTGCATAAGCCTCATCAAGACATAACAGACACCCTTCAGGCAGCTCTTC
>DGJU01000017.1:1825-19488 GCA_002387605.1 Alphaproteobacteria bacterium UBA4588
GTCTCATGCGCCATTTTAACGATAGCTGACGGGTCTTCATGATCATCTAAAAATGGTACTTTGACGAGATTTCCGCCAAATCCGATGACATGATAATTGAATGTTGGATAGGCGCCATCAGTGGTGACAACAGACACATCTTTCGTCACAAACAGCCTCACCAGATAGCCAAGCAGCCCGTCTATCCCCTCGCCTATGACAATATTGCTGAAATTAACATTATGTTTTTGCGCCAGAGCCGTTTTCAGATCAAAATTTTCAGGGTCACCATACTGCCATATTGCATCAGCTTCGAGCCGAATGGCATCACACGCCAGAGGAGATGGACCAAACACACTTTCATTCGCGCCAATGCGTGCCAGAAACTGCCGCTCTAGCTGGCGTTCTTGTGTTTCCGGCCCCACAAAAGGAACGGTTGATGGCAGGCTGTCAATTAAGGTCGTAAATGGGGGATGTGTCATCAAAACCCTCTTTAATCGTAAACACCGGATATTACGCAGTATCCTAGCGCTAACAATCAATCCTGAGCAAGGGCGATATATACCACATCACTTGCCACCAGCCTTGCAGGGCTGTCGGGCGGAAAATAACGCAGAACGCGATGAGAGGTTGCATTCCCATGCAGGGTTTAAATGTTGGGTCAGCATCAAAACGTCACAAGACTTAATTTTAGCGTAGCAAACATATTCACTTTTTTATTTCGTTTTTAGTCTCATATCAGAGACGATAATGTGGTCATCTTTAAGCGCTTCAATCTCATCGAGTGACATATCAAGTAAATCCTTTAGAATTTCTTCATTATGCTCCCCCAATAAAGGTGCTGACAGATTTGAACTATAGTTCCATTTTGAAAAAAGTGGCGGCTGCCCGGGGATTGGAAATGTGCCAATATAGGGGTCACTTATCTCTCGTATTGTTCCACGTTCTCTCAACTGGGGAAGCTGAATTGTATCATCAATAGTAAGAACAGGCGCTGCGGGTACCCGCTCCCTGTTAAGGACTTCTAGCACCGCCTCACGGTTGGATATAGTTGCCATCCAACCCTCAATAATATCTTTGAGCTCGACCCTGTTTGTTCGGCGTTCGTGAGGTGATTTAAAACGTGGGTCATCCGCTAATTCAGGCATATTCATTGCTGCAAGTATACGCGTCCACTGATAAGGCATGAGCATTATCTGAACATAGCTTCCATCGCCAACATGAAATACACCCGTTGGCCCACCGTTAAAATGCTGCGAGCCAGAGCGAGGCGGAAGTGCCGCCTTGCCGCGAATGCCTACACGCGGAATTAAATCTTCATGCATCTGCACGTAGGTATCTAACAGTGAACAGTCAATGAATTGTCCTTCGCCAGTGCGTTCACGGTGCAATAATGCAAACCCCACAGCCATCGCTGCGGCTACGCCAGTAGCACTATCACCCATTGCAATTGGAACTTGGACAGGCCCCTGATCTATCTCTCCAATCTGTGAGGTAATGCCGGCATAAGCTGATGCCATATAGTCGAATCCCGGTTGTTGCGAAAGCGGTCCGCTTTGTCCTGCCATTGAAATTGAGCACATTATAAGACGGGGATTAATCTCCTTCAGGTCTTCGTAAGAAAGCCCCATACGGGCAATTGCCCCCGGTGCAAAGTTTTCGACAAGTACGTCAATTTTTGGCAGCATTTGTTTTAAAATTTCTTGCCCACGCGAACTTTTTAGATCAATAGCCAAACTCTTTTTTGAATGATTATGCTGTGCGAAATATGTACTTTGTGTACAATTTTCATTTTTGTCGCCGCGTGCACGCAAGCCTGATTGACGGCCGTGATCTCCATTCGGCACTAACTCTACTTTAATCACCTCCGCTCCCATCTCTGCCATTATGCGCGTACAGGTTGGTCCAGCGACAAATTGGGTGATATCAAGAATTCTGTATCCTGTAAGCATGGGCATCATGATCTTGGGCCTTTATTAACGAGTGGTTTGGTTTGTTTTTTATCATCAGAGTGAGATGAGCCGAACAAAATATCCCATGCATCTCCCGTAGGCTTACCCTTGTTTGGGTTTAATCGCTCCTCCATCACCTTTAACCCGCGCTGGACTGCAGGGCGTTCTCGCACGGCGCTATACCAACGCTGAAGATTTGAAAACTCAGATAATTCTTGTCCCTGCCACCGATAAGGACGAAGCCAAGGGTATACTGCCATATCCGCAATTGAATAGTCACCGGCAAGAAAAGGAGTGATTCCTAATCGCTTATCTAGGACATTATAAATTCGTGTTGCCTCTTTTGTGTAGCGGTCAACCGCGTAAGGAATCGTTATCTTTGAATATTTGCGAAAGTGATGCGCTTGCCCAAGCATTGGCCCAACACTGCCCATTTGGAACATCAACCATTCAAGAACAGCTATCCGTGATGCTGTAGATTGAGGCATAAATTTTTCCGACTTTTCAGCCAAATAAATCATGATGGCACCGGATTCGAAAATAGTTATTGGTTTTCCGTCTGGCCCATCATGGTCCACAAGTGCAGGCACTTTATTATTTGGATTTATGGACTGGAATTCAGGTGTATATTGCTCACCTTTGCCTATATGAATTGGAATGACAGTGAAAGGGACACTCAATTCTTCAAGAAGAATGCTGACTTTATAACAGTTAGGTGTCGGCCAAAAATAGAGTTCAATCATGCTAATACCCTTCAAACAAACACTAGTTCAAATCCTATCCATTCACGCTGAATGCTAAGTTTTTTCTAATCCAGCTTCTTTCAAAACATGCTCCAGCAGCCAAATCCGATCATGGCCCCAAAACTGCTCCCCGTTAAAGACAAACAGCGGTACACCAAAAATTTGGTCTTCAACGGCTTCTTCATGTGATTGCTCATATGCATCAACACCGTCACCAGACAGGTATTCTTGGTAATTATCTGCAGATAGTCCAAGTTCCGATATGATTTCAATAACAGCTTCTGGGTCGTCGGCTGCAAATTCCCGTTTAAAAAACCCGGCAAACACTTTGGTACTATATTCTTTGAGGAGGCCGTGCTTTTCAGCAAAAAGGCCCCCAATCAATGCCGGTGTTGTATCAAAAATTTTCAAAGGACCACGCAACATCTTGCCACCATATAGAAGGTTGGCATTACGCCTTACATCCATGTAAGAATATTTGACCTTCCACTCTGAATAAATGCTCCGCTGCCCTTTTCCTTTCAAGCGAAGCTGGAACGGACGCCACTTAATTCTTACGTTATAGCGCTCTTCTAACGCGTAAGCAGGCTCAAACGCCAGAAAGGCATATGGGCTCTTATAATCAGAATACATTTTTATAATGGCAGTTTCACTCATGTCTTCCCTTTCTCATTCTTCTCAGTAAAATAATATGTTAACGCGCTTCTGTTATTCATTTAACCATTCCTCTACCACAGAGTCATTGTGTTCACCCAGGCGCGCGGACGGTGTGTGATTGTCGGTATTTGCCCCTGAAAACTTGAGGGGAAATGTCGCAACAAGAGGCCCGTCCATACCGGGATAATCAGGGTGGAATGTTGGCGTTAATAATTTGCGATGTTGTAGATGTTTCCACTTCACAAGGTCTTGTGCCTCACGAATTGGACTACACGCGATCTCACGCTCTATACATCGCTGCATAATCGTGGCGATGGGGAGTGATTTTACCCAATTACCAACGATGGCATCAACATCCACATTATGAGAGATACGCCAACTCAAATTCATGTAGTTAGGATCATCTTTAAGTTCGGTTCGCCCCATAACCTCAAGAAGGTTGCACCAGTCTGCCTCTGTTGCCGCCCCAATGGCCACCGTACCGTCTAGGGCAGCGTAGGTGTTGAACGGTGAAAACCTTACAATACGATTACCTTGTCGGGGCACGAGATCTAGTTGGCCATAACAATCCCACGGCTCATCATAGATAAACGACACAAGACAATCCGACATAGATACGTCAATGAATTGACCCTCACCGGTTCTCGTTCGCTGGAATAAGGCTCCCAAAACTCCTGACAATGCGAAAGTCCCTGCGATGCAATCGGAGACCGATGAGCCAGACTTGTAGGGCGCACCATCGGGTTTGCCAGTAACACTCATCAAACCGGATGACGCCTGTACCATAAGGTCATATGCTTTTAGCTCACTTTCTGGCCCGGTAGCGCCATAGCCAGTGATTGAGCAGTAAATGAGTTTAGGGTTTTGCTTTCGAAGGCTTTCATAATCGACGCCAAGCCTTCTCGTTACACCAACGCGAAAATTCTCAACGATAATATCTGCTTTTTTTACCAGTCGTAAGAATAGGGCGTGTCCGTCTTTGCTTTTAAGGTCAATAGCAACAGATTTTTTCCCACGCGCCCTTTTGAGATAAGCAACACCAATATCATCTGGTGTCTGGCGCTTCATAGAAATCCCAGAGGGTCCAAAGAATGGCGGAGCATTCATTGTTGGGTCACCTCGCAAAGGATCGTCAATTCGCACAACCTCTGCGCCAAGTGCTGCTAGGTATGATGTCGCCTGAGGGCCAGACAAAAATCGGGTAAGATCAAGAACTCTGACCCCTTCAAGAATTTTCTTTTGATTTGCATCTAATTTTGTTTGTGCATCTGCACTGTCATGAGAATTTTTGGACATTCACAAGCGTCCCACTCGACAACATTTATTTCAATATGTTATTGATAAGATAAATGTATGCTATTTTTGCATATGAGGTAAGAAATAATGCTTTTAGCGTTTCCAGATATCAGCTTCAAACACCTTAACGCGATTGTATCACTTGCCCGTTTTGGCAGTTTTATCGCAGCAGCAAGTTACCTCGGAATTTCACAGCCAGGGCTTACTCGAATTATTCAACAGGCGGAAAAGAGGCTGGGAACACGTTTTTTTGTCCGTGGCCCCCGCAGCGTCACACTGACAGCAGCAGGACATGATTTCCTGCCTTTTGCTGAACGCATCATTGATGAGTTTCTAGGACAAGCCGACAAACTGCGTACAAGCTATAGTAGGTCTGAAATACGAATAACAATTTCATCTCTCATGTCCGTCTCGCATTTTGCCCTTCCAGCTGCGTTAATGGAATTTAGACAAACCTATCCTAATGTACTGGTAGAAATTCGAGAAGGTGTCGGCAATTCAATTCAAGAGAATGTTCGAAACGGTCTTGTTGATTTTGGGATAGGAAACGCTGAAAAAACAATGCCGGGAATAACCATCGAATCAATAATGGAGGAGACATTTTTTGTTGTTCTACCTCAACATCATCCATTAGCGAAACATGACGTATTGCAGCTTCGTGATTTAATTAATACCCCATTAATCTCGATGCCAGTCGAGTCAGGACTACGTCGGTTCATTGATTCTGCGGCAGCAAAAGCGGGTATCAAACTCACACATAGCGTAGTGACAAACCAATATAGCAGTTTATTCAGCTTTATCGCAAATGGACTAGGCATCTCTATTGTACCATCCTCTGTCGTTCCCCCTACTGATGAAAACGTCTTTGTCGTAAGGCCATTGACGCCATCAATTAACAGACGGATATGTGTTATGTATCTATCAGACCGACCACTAAACGTCGTTTGTGAAGCCTTCTTGCGAACACTTCGTCCTTTGCTAATCAATGCAACAGGATACAACCAAAAACCTTTTCCTCATCCAAATTTATAACTTTGAGTGAAAATTAAATTACGTCCCTCACGCCAACCAAATCCGTGTTGCCACCCTTAAAAGTAAATAAATACCGTTTTCTTGAATGTGACATAATACTCTCTAATCATTGGACATTTAGGAAAAAGAAAAGCGTCACCAAACCTTCAGCACACAAAAAAACAGCCCCCGACCAAAAGGCTGAGGGCTTATTAAATATATGATTTTATGCTTAAATTTAATGGCATCCCGTACCGGATTTGAACCGGTGTTGCCGCCGTGAAAGGGCGGTGTCCTAAACCACTAGACGAACGGGACGCAGTAGAACATTGTTGTATCTAATCAAAACAGAACCGAAAATCAACCCTACTAATTGCCAAAAATACATCAGGGGTGAAAAATCGGTTATTTCGTCATTTTTGCTACCCTATCGCGATATCTTCAATATGGAGCTGGACAGCTCCGCCGCCCCGAAAACTATCAACTCTCACCCTACCTAAAACTGAGACAGGGCCTAAGTCTGGGGTGGCTGCTAGCGCCCTGCCAAGGGGTGTGGTTGCGGCCGAAAAACAGATGGCAGAAAGCGGCCGCGCCGTTTTATCATCTAATTGAACAGAAAGATGCTGTTTTTCAGCGCCAACCCATCGCAGGTTTTTTAACTGGCAATGCGTAATAATAAAGCGTGGTTCTGGATGACCTACGCCAAAAGGACCTACTTTTTCCAGCCAGTCGGTAATATCTGATGTACAGCCAGCCACTGACAGGGTGTGAGAGGCAACAAAAGACCGTTTTGGCGGAGCATCGCCAAACGCTGCGCTGGCACGCCCGTTAACAAAGCTGGTAAATGCCGCAAGCTTATCGCGGTGAAGCGATAATCCTGCCGCCATATCATGTCCGCCGCCAGATAATAACAGGCCGTCCTGCCGCGCTGCCTGAATGACATCTCCCAAAGACAATCCCGGCACACCCCGACCAGACCCCTTACCCCTACCCTCATCATCAAAAGCGATCACAATGACCGGGCGGTTATATTTATCCTTCAATCTGCCAGCAACAATGCCAATAACACCTTCATGCCAGCCCTGACCTGATAGAATCAGAACCGGCCGCGCGGCATCTTCTGTCAGCTGTTCTTCTGCCAAGGCTTCTGCTTGCAACTGCACAGCCTGTTCGGTTGCGCGCCTCTCAACATTCAACTCATCCAGCCTGAGAGCAAGCGAGCCGGCAATATCAGCATCCTGCGCTGTCAGCAGTTGAATCCCAAGATCGGACTGTCCAAGCCGTCCGCCTGCATTAATGCGCGGACCGAGCAAAAACCCAAGCGTATGCGTGGTTGGCGCCGCAGCAAGCCCCGCAACATCACATAAATGCCGCAAGCCAAGATTCTGGCGGGTCGCGAGCATTTTCAAGCCCTGCTTCACAAACACCCTATTTACATCACGCAATGGGACGACATCGCACACTGTTGCAAGCCCAACCATATCAAGCAGGGTCAGCAAATCAGGCATTGTACCAGATGGCGGTGTAATATTACGTGTCCGGCATTCCCGCATCACACCGGCAAGCACCAGAAAACAAACCCCTGCAGCACACAGATAGCCAAGGCGACTATCATCATCCAGCCTGTTTGGGTTCACAACAGCTGTTGCAACAGGCAAGGTTGGACCGGCTTTGTGATGATCGATTACCAGAACATCCATATTTTGCTCTGCTGCCTCTGCCAGAGGCTCATGCGCCGTAATACCGCAATCAACTGTAATGATAAGGCGCGCGCCCTTCTCTTTTAGCTGTTTAAGGGCTGTGATATTCGGCCCATAGCCTTCAGAAAAGCGGTCAGGGATATGGCAATAGACCGGAATACCGAACTGCCCCAGAACCTGCCTGAACAAGGCAGCTGAGCAGGCCCCATCAACATCATAATCGCCAAAAAGACCGATCGGATGTCCCTCTTCAATCGCATCACAAATTCGGCCAATTGCCTTATCTGCATCGCGCATAACCAACGGATCTGGCAATGAGTTGCGCAAGCGCGGCTCAAGAAAATCATCTAGTGATTCAGATGTAACGCCATGACGTGCAAGATGCATAGCAATCGCAATAGGGATGTTATGTGCCTGCTGCAAATGCTGTGCGAGCCGCTTTGTTTGCGCATCTGGCAGTACAGAGGGCGCCTCTTGCCATGTAGCGCCCGAAAGGGACTGGTAGGTCTGTGCTTCGCTCATATACCTCGCCGCCTCCTTATAAGATGCTGATGATTAGTGTAACTGATATTAATGTCGTTCAATCCTATCCAGAATCGGCAGGGCAAGCACACTGCCATTGATAAAATCACTAGCTGTTAGGACATCACAAGCCGCCAAGACGGCATCTGCGCGTGCAGGATGCAGGGTCATAACAAGGGCTACCGGTGCGTCTTCGGACTGGCCTCTTTGAAGCATAGATTCAACCGAAATATCCTTATCTTTTAGAATAGAGGTAATCGCAGATAATATCCCGGCTCTATCAGGCACCATAGCCCGCAGATAATAGCGCCGTTCTTCTGGATCGTGCGGTACATGTGCTGATGGCCCAAGGGTATCAACAAAACGGCCAAATGGCAGACCACCGCGCCCTGTTGCTATATCAAGAACATCTGCCAGCACAGCTGAGCTTGTTGGCCCAGCACCTGCACCCGGACCTGTGGTGAGCACCGTCTGAACAGGTTCGGCTTCAAAGGCAACGGCATTAAGAGCGCCATCGATTTTTGCGAGCTGGTCGTTATGGGCAATCAGGCATGGCTGGACTGACCGGATACCAGACCGTTCAGCAATCCCCAAAAGCTTAATCACATAGCCCAATTCTCCGGCATAAGCGATATCAGTGCCGGTGATTGAACGGATGCCGGAAATATTCACGGACGAGAAATCAATCTGCTCGCCATAAGCAAGCGCTGCAAGGATGGCAAGCTTGTGCGCGGCATCAACGCCATCTACATCAAAACTGGGATCAGCCTCGGCAAACCCCTTTGCTTGGGCTTCTGCCAGCACATCACCAAAATCACGACCAGTCTGCGTCATCTCGGTTAGGATATAATTACAGGTACCATTTAAAATTCCAGTTACCCGGCTGATATGGTTTGCCGCCAATCCCTCGCGCAGCACTTTTAACGCAGGAATACCGCCCGCAACAGCCGCTTCAAAAAACAGCTGAACCCCATGCTGCTCTGCCAGCTTCGCTAATTCCTGACCGTGATGGGCAATCAGTGCCTTGTTAGCAGTCACCACATGCTTACCCGATGCCAGCGCGGCCTCTACAAGCGCGCGTGCAGGCCCCTCTGAGCCGCCAATCAATTCAATAACAACATCAATATCGCCTCGGTGCGCCAGAGCAACTGGGTCCTCTTCAAAATCAACTCCCGTTAAGTCAATCCCGCGATCCTTTGTCCGATCTCTGGCTGAAACAGCTGTAAGCGTGAGCTTTTTGCCTGTCTTTTGCTGCCAAATATCTGCCTGTGACATCAGTAATTCAGCGGTTTTTGCGCCAACAACGCCGAGACCAGCAAGACCGAGTGAAAGATGTGACATAAAATAAATTCCCTAAATATGCGCAGCGTTAAAAACTAGCCCATGCGCAGCATTAAAAACTGGCCCATGCGCAGCATTAAAGACTGTCAGACCTAATGACATGTTAAGATGGTTGAATAGAACACTATACCAAAGCTCTGTTTTTATGCCCTGAGCGACCCTTTGCCAAGCCAAAAATAGCATTAAGGACATTCCGCAACTGTCCATTTTGGGAAGGAGGCTAATATGTCCCCACCGCATGAAAAAGAGGCTTGATGGCCGAAATCATATATGAAAACTTCGTAAATAGGATAGGCACAGGATGACGGTGATGATTATGTTGATAACACCCGCAATCCTTTCGTATCGGCAATGGATAAGAGGATGACACTATTATGACCCAGTTACAGGACCATAAAACCGCGCCAAAGGGTCCAACATCTGCGCTACCTGAACGCGCTGCGATTGTGATCATCGGCGGAGGATCTGTTGGGTGTTCTATTGCGTGGCATTTAGCTGAAGCTGGTGAGCGCGATGTTGTTCTGCTTGAAAAAAATGAGCTGACGTCCGGCTCTACATGGCATGCGGCTGGAAATTGTCCCAACTATGTTGGCTCATGGACAATGATGAAGATGCAGCATTATTCAACCGAGCTATATCGCAAACTGGGCGGGCTTACCGACTATCCAATGAATTATCATGTGACAGGCTCTGTCAGGCTGGCTCATTCACGCCAGCGCATGGAAGAATTTGCTCATGTCCGCAGCATGGCCCGCCAAATGGGCTGTGAGATGGAAATGATGTCGAATGCCGACTTAAAAAATGTCTATCCGTTCCTTGAAACCCATGATCTAGAAGGTGGTCTTTGGGACCAGTATGACGGTGATATTGATCCCGCCCAACTAACCCAAGCTTTTGCCAAAGGGGCGCGTGACAACGGCGTTAAAATTATTCGGTTCTGCCCTGTGACAGGCATTACGCGGAATGGGGGCTTGTGGCAGATTGAAACAGAGGCTGGCTCCATAGCATGCGAGAAAATTGTTAATGCAGCGGGGTACCGGGCACCTGAAATTGGCGCAATGCTGGGACGTGATGTGCCCTGCGTTTCTATGGCGCATCAGTATCTGATAACCGAAGGTATTGAGGCTTTGAGCGAGCGCAGTGATAAGCTCCCCTTGCTGCGTGACCCAGACAGCTCATACTATCTTCGGCAGGAAAAAGACGGGCTTCTGCTTGGGCCTTATGAAACTAATTGCCGGGCGCATTGGACAAAGTCTTCTGACCCAATGCCTGAAGACTTCTCGTTTCAGCTCTATCCTGACGATTTGGACAGGCTGGAATGGTATATTGAAGATGCCTGTGCCCGTGTTCCCATTCTGGGCACGGCAGGCATCACACGCGTTGTTAATGGCCCTATCCCTTACACGCCGGACGGCTTGCCGCTTCTGGGCCCGATGCCAGGCGTGCCAAACGCTTTTGATGCATGCGTCTTTACCTTTGGCATTGTGCAAGCGGGCGGCGCTGGCAAAATGATGGCTGAATGGCTAATAGAGGGCGAAACAGAGGCAGATAGCTGGGCGGTAGACCCGCGGCGTTTCACCGACCATGTTGATGCAGCCTATACCGAAGCCAAAGCTATTGAGACCTATTCACATGAATATGCAATGCATTTTCCCCATATTCAGTGGGACGCCGCACGTAATGTAAAAACAGGTCCGGTTGATGATGTTCTGCGCTCACAAGGCGCTGAAATGGGCGCATATGGCGGCTGGGAGCGGGCTGATTACTTCCCGGATAATGACTTTGTCCCGCATCAAATCGATAGCTATGATCGCCAGCCTTTCTTTGATATTGTTGGCGCAGAATGTCGCCATGTTCAGAGCGATGTCGGCCTATTAGACCTGCCGGGCTTTTCTCGCTTTGCTATCTCAGGTAAAGGCGCTGCGGCATGGCTTGAGCAGCTAACCACAAATAAACTGCCGAAAATAGGGCGGATTGGGCTGGCTTATTTCGCCTCTGCCAAAGGAAAAATTCTGGCGGAGATGACCGTCAGCCGGTTTGAAGAAGACCGGTTCTGGCTGATGAGCGGTGCAGGCGCCTACTGGCATGACAGAGACCTTCTAATGCATGCCCTAGATGGCTCTGTGGAACTCCACGACCAGACAAAAGACTTTACCTGCTTGCTGTTAACAGGGCCAAAAGCCCGAACTGTCCTTAGCGCTGTTTGTGATACTGACTTATCGAATGATGCGTTTGGCTGGCTAAGCCATCAATTCATCACAATTGCTGGCGCAAAAATATGCGCTATGCGGGTCTCTTTTACCGGTGAGCTTGGCTGGGAGCTTCATGTCGCGCATGATGATGCCAGAGCTGTTTACGATGCCGTAATGGAGGCCGGAGCGCAGCAAAATATTAAACCATTTGGTATGCTGGCGCTTGATTCTATGCGCCTTGAGAAAGGCTATCGGAGCTGGAAAGGCGATCTTACCTCTGACTATGATATGTATGATGCCGGTCTTGCGCGCTGGGTGCATTTATCCAAAGATAGCTTTGTTGGCAAAGCAGCGCTGACAGCGCGGGCGAACGGGCCGCGCCGCCAGTTTGTTACCTTATCTGTTGATGACCCTGATGACAGCCCTGATTTTGGCGAAGCTATTTATCTCTCATCGGTCATGCAGAAAGATAAGCCGGTGGGTCTTATCCTGTCTGGTGGCTATGGTCATAGAACAGGCCAATCCCTTGCCCTTGCTATCATTGATGCAGATATTGACCTTATGACAACCGCGCTGACAGCTGAAATTGTTGGCCGGTCCCGCTCTGTATCTATTCTGGGGAATGGCGGCGTCTACGATGCTCACAATGCTTTGCTAAAAGGAGACATGTGATGAGCAGCGCAGACCCAATAGCTGTGCCCTCGCATGCCCGCGTTGTTATCATTGGTGGCGGGATTATTGGCTGTTCAGTTGCTTATCATCTCTCAGAGCTGGGCTGGAAAGATATTGTTCTGCTTGAACGCAAACAACTAACCTCTGGCACAACATGGCATGCAGCAGGTCTTATTGCGCAGTTGCGGGCAACCCAGAACATGACCCGCCTCGCAAAATATTCGCAAGAACTCTATACCCGGCTTGAAGATGAGACAGGGGTTGCAACCGGCTTCAAACAAAATGGTTCCATCACCGTTGCGCTAACAGATGCGCGGATGGAAGAATTACGCCGCGGGGCTGCTATGGCCCGTGCCTTTGATGTCCGCATAGAAGAGATATCAGCATCAGAGATTGCGGCCCATTATCCGGGGCTTACTATTTCTGATGTAAAGGGCGGCGTCTTTCTTGATAAGGACGGTCAGGCAGACCCCGTTAATATCACACAAGCCCTTGCCAAAGGCGCCCGTAATCGCGGCGTTCGCATTTGTGAGGGTGTTGCTGTTACTGACATTCATAAAAAAAAGGGCGCTGTAACAGGCGTTTCAACCTCACATGGCGATATTACAGCTGATTATGTGGTGAATTGCGGGGGGATGTGGGCACGTGATATCGGCGCAATGGCAGGGGTGTCTGTGCCGCTTCATGCTTGTGAGCATTTCTACATTGTCACAGAACAGATTGACGGGCTAAAGCGCGACCTTCCGGTGCTGCGGGTACCGGATGAATGCGCCTATTATAAAGAGGACGCTGGAAAACTGCTGCTTGGCGCGTTTGAGCCTGTCGCAAAACCATGGGGCGGTGATGGCATCCCGGATGATTTTGAATTTACCACCCTGCCCGATGATTTTGACCATTTTCAGCCCATTATGGAACAGGCGATTGAACGCCTTCCTCTACTGGAAACAACTGGTATCCAGATGTTTTTCAATGGCCCTGAAAGCTTCACCCCCGATGACCGCTATCTGCTTGGTGAAGCGCCAGAGGTAAAGAATTTTTATGTTGCAGCCGGCTTTAATTCGATTGGCATTCAGTCGGCTGGTGGCGCTGGTATGGCACTCGCACAATGGATGGATGCCGGCAGACCCCAAATGGATATCTGGGATGTTGATATCCGGCGCATCATGCCTTTTCAGTCAAACAGGCACTATCTTTCTGCGCGGGTAACCGAAACGCTTGGACTGCTTTATGCCGACCATTATCCGTATCGCCAATTTGCCTCTGCCCGCAATATCCGGCGCACGCCCCTGCATCACAAGCTTGCAGAGCATCATGCCTGTTTTGGAGAAGTGTCAGGGTGGGAACGGGCTAACTGGTTCCTGCCAGCAGACGAGGTAAAAGCGGGAAAAACGCCAGAATATGACTATCAATGGGGCCGCCAGAACTGGTTTGATTATGCCGCAGCAGAACATCAAGCTGTACGTAAGACAGCTGGATTGTTCGATCTATCAACATTCGGTAAAATCAGAGTGTTAGGACCAGATTCTGAAGCTATACTTCAATATATATCTGCTGCTGATATTGCTGTTCCTATTGGCAAAATAGTCTATACACAATGGCTTAATGAAGCAGGCGGCATCGAAGCAGATATCACTATTACACGCATTGCTGAAGATGAGTTTCTTATCGTCACGCCAGCCGCAACGATACGGCGTGAGATGAGCTGGCTGAAGCGTCATATTCCTGAACAGGCACATTGCATTGCTGTTGATGTCACATCTGGAGAAGCGGTTATTGCTGTGATGGGACCACATGCCCGCGACATTCTTCAGCCCGTTATATCGCACTCCCTGCAAGATGCCGATTTCACATTTGGTACCGCCCAGACAGTCCATATCGGGATGGCAGAAGCGCGGGCACATCGTATCTCATATGTTGGCGAGCGCGGCTGGGAGCTTTACGTCTCTGCTGAGATGGCAGAGCATGTCTTTGACACTGTCTGGCAGTCAGGAGCGCACCATGGGTTACGTCTTGCCGGGCTGCATGTTCTTGATAGTTGTCGTATTGAAAAAGCTTTCCGGCATTTCGGACATGATATTTCTGATGAGGACCACATTCTAGAAGCCGGACTTGGCTTTGCTGTGAAGCTCGATAAAACGCCTTCACAAATGGGTCACTTCATTGGCCGCGATGCTGTGTTGCGGAAAAAAGATGCCGGCCTTACTAGGCGCTTGATCCAGTTCAAACTAGATGACCCCACGCCTCTGCTATATCATAATGAGCCTATTTTGCGGGATGGGAAAATCGCAGGCTATCTGACAAGTGGCAATTATGGACATCATCTTGGTGCGGCAATCGGCCTAGGCTATGTTGCCTGCACGCCGCAGGAAAGCGCAGCAGAAATGCTTGCGTCATCCTATCAGATAGATGTAGCAGGACAGATTGTGAGCGCCACAGCAAGTCTAAAACCTCTATATGACCCTACAGGCGAGAAAATGCGGGGTTAGCGGGCCACAGACGCAAGCGCAATAGACGCCAGCCGCGCTTCAGGCGGGTCAGCACGGCTTGTCAGCAAAATAGGCACAGCGCCGCCAACAACAATACCTGCTGCACAGGCGCCGGCCAGATAAACAAAGGCCTTATACAGAATATTACCCGCAACGATTTCCGGCATCAGAAGACAATTAGCTTGCCCTGCAACCGCATCATCACTCAGCCCCTTAATCGCAGCAGAGGCATGCGAGAGAGCAAGATCACATGAGAGCGGGCCAGAAACAACAACATCGTCACGACCAGAAAATTCAGTATCTACCCACTGTGCAAGCATCGCCGCAGTTTCGGATTGCGGCATTGAGGCAATTGGTGTTTCGGTTGCAGATAAAATAGCAATTCGCGCTTTATCATGACCAAGGAGTGTTGAAAGCCGCACCATTTCGCGCACGGCCTGCTGGGATGTCTTCTCATCAGGCGTAACATTCACAGCAGCATCAGAAATCAGCATCGGAGCCCCGCCATCAGGCGGATAGAGCGCAAAGACATGGACGAGCCGGTTGCCTGTCCGCAAGCCAACATTCCGCGGCAGAAGAGCGCCCATAAACACATCTGTGTGAAGCTGCCCTTTCATGACAGCCCCAACTGATTCTGTTCCATTTTCGATAAGATATTTTGCTGCAACTGATGCAGCTTCCTGCTCGCCTATCGCTGGCAGGATCATATCATCACTTATATCCCAGCCAAGCTCGCCTGCATGGCTCTGGATGATGTCTGGCTCACCGATTAGAAGTGGTGATGCAATGCCCGCTTTCCACGCGTCATATGCCGCTTGCATAGGAAGGCTGCCAGCAGCACGAACAACAAGTAGGGTAAACTGCCCTTTTGCTTTGGCTGCTGCCAACAGGGCCTCAGGGCATCCTGCCTTCACAGTACTGAGGAAGGATGCCCCGGCCATAGATATAGTCCTTTACGCGCCGGCTTGAGGACGGAAGTCGGCAGGGTCAATGCCTGCAACAGCAACCGGCTTCTTCATGGCATCGCGGCGGAATGGCTCACCAAGTTCTTGGTTCAGCACGACTTCGATAAAGGTTGTTTTATTTTCCGTCATCTGTGCATCCACAGCCTTGTTCAGCGCATCTGTTAGCTCGTCCATTGAGGACACCTGAACACCGGTCAGACCGCACTGGTTTGCAATGCCGGCATAAGACACTTCCATATCCAGTTCTGTGCCAACGAAATTATCTTCGAACCATAACGTTGTGTTGCGCTTTTCGGCACCCCACTGATAATTACGGAAGATAACCATGGTGATAGCAGGCCATTCATCACGGCCAACTGATACCATTTCATTCATTGAGATACCGAACGCGCCATCACCAGCAAATCCGACAACCGGCACATCAGGCTTGGCAATCTTTGCCCCTGCAATTGCCGGGAAGCCATAGCCACACGGACCAAACAGACCAGGTGCCAGATATTTCCGGCCCTCTTCAAATGTTGGATAGGCGTTACCAATGGCGCAGTTATTACCAATATCAGAGCTGATAATCGCATTTTTTGGCAGTGAGGCTGTAATCGCACGCCATGCCATACGTGGGCTCATCTTTTCTGGCTCGCGTGAACGGGCACGCTCATTCCAGCTTGTCCCTGGATCATCATCTTCATGCGTTAGCGAGGTTAGTTCTTGTGCCCATTGTGACTTTGTCTGAGCAACAAGTGACTTACGCACCTCACGAGACTTATCACCTGCCACAGGGGCAAGACGGTGAAGAATCGATTGGGCAACCTTTTTTGCATCTCCAACAATACCAACACTTACCGTCTTGGTAAGGCCGATGCGGTCAGGATTGATATCAACTTGAATGATTTTTGCGTCTTTTGGCCAGTAATCAATGCCATAACCAGGCAGCGTTGAGAACGGGTTCAATCTCGTCCCAAGGGCCAGCACGACATCAGCCTTGGAAATTAATTCCATGCCTGCTTTTGAGCCATTATAACCAAGGGGGCCGGCAAATAAGGGATGTGATCCTGGGAATGCGTCATTATGCTGATAATTACAGCAAACAGGGGCATCAAGCCGTTCTGCAAGGGCCATTGAGTCAGCAATACCGCCACTCAGCACAACACCTGCTCCATTCAGCAGAACTGGAAATTCTGCTTCGGACAGAAGCTTTGCTGCTTCAGCAATTGCGTCTTCGCCGCCATTCGGGCGCTCAAAATCAAGAATAGCTGGTAGCTCAATATCAACAACCTGCGTCCAGTAATCGCGCGGAATATTAATCTGTGCCGGAGCGCTAAGGCGCTTAGCTTGGGTAATAACACGGTTTAGCACTTCTGCAATCCGCGACGGGTCACGTACTTCTTCTTGATAAGCGACCATATCTTTGAACAGCGCCATCTGCTCAACTTCCTGAAACCCGCCCTGTCCAATTGTTTTATTGGCAGCTTGAGGTGTGACAAGCAACAAAGGTGTGTGGTTCCAGTAGGCTGTTTTGACAGGCGTTACAAAATTTGTAATTCCCGGGCCGTTTTGCGCGACCATCATACATACTTTCCCCGAGGCGCGTGTGTAACCATCTGCCATCATGCCAGCATTACATTCATGTGCAGCATCCCAGAAATGAATGCCTGCTTGTGGAAATAAATCAGAAATAGGCATCATAGCCGACCCGATAATACCAAAAGCGTGTTCGATACCGTGGCGCTGTAAGACCTTTACGAAGGCTTCTTCTGTGGTCATTTTCATTAGTATAATTTCCCTAAACAAAAGTGAGTGCTCTAAGCGACAATGTCCTGTTAATGAAAATTATCAGAAAAGACAATATGCCTTACTAGAGAATGAAAACGCTCTCATGACACGTCAGGGAAATTTTCCCACTTTCTGAGAGCCCCTCCATCATTGCGGTTTTTTACCATTTCTTCAAGCCAATGTTGATTTTATATTGCAGAACGAAAAACAGAAACACTGACACTGTAAATTTTTCACTGGAAACGCAATAATATGCGAATATTCGGCCAATATTCGCATATTGTGTTACAATCACTCACAGCCATTCACTTTCCTTTACACGATACGGAATAGATGTTGACAATCATCTGTTCAAGCAGTGAGGTGAATAACGGATA
>DGJU01000090.1:0-7798 GCA_002387605.1 Alphaproteobacteria bacterium UBA4588
ATTGGATCTAGGGCTGTTTTATCATCAGCACCATTCAAGATAAAAGTTTGTGGCAGTGGGGTTACTTGATAGTTAAGCAGCGCAAAAGGAAGGCTCATCAAGGATATTGAATAATCTGCCGCCACACTATCATCATCTTGGTCAACAAAGGTAGCTGGAAAATCTATGCCGTCAAAGAGTCCCTTTAGCACATCTTGAATGCAAAAATATATTTTGACATCTAATTTTGCCAGCTCAATTATGTAGCGTGAAAATTGGATTGTATCTCCCAAACCCTGTTCATAATAAACAAGGATCGTTTTGCCCTTAAGAGAGGTTGTACCATCCCACTTTTTGGTTTCTGAAGGGTGTTTGAACCTTACATTGTCTCGTGCAACAATCCGCCATTCAAATTCTTTCCAGCCGAGACAAAATTGTTCATCTTTCAGCAGCGTCATACTATATGCATGTCTTATCTGAGGATTATTTCCATCCAGTTGAATTGCTTTCTCACAATAAAGCAGCGCATTTTTGTTATTCCCACATTTCGCATGGGCAAATGCTAAATTCTGAAATAGACCAACAGACGTTAATCCTAGGGCATGGCATTTTTCGAAAAAGAGAATCGCATCTTCATCGTTATTTTCCTGCAGCCTCAAAATGCCATACTGCTCCCAGAGACCTGCATTTTGGTCGTTCAAAGACACGGCCTTTTGAAGGGTTTCCTCTGCCTCTGCAAATGCTTGCATATCAGTGAGAATGACGGCTTTGAGACGCAGTATTTCCAGCGAATCTGGATGAATTGTTAAAAATGCATCAACAACCGAAGAAGCGCGAGGCAACGCTTTCATCTCGATTAAGAGATTTGCGTAATTTTTAGTATTTTCCTCATTTGGATTAAGGCGATGAGCCTGTTTAAAATGCGTTAAGGTGGCCTGCATGTCATTGCTATTTTGCTCAACAATGCCAAGAAAGCTCTGTATTAGGGCTGAGTCTGGATAGTGAAGTGCGAGCTCTTTTAATTGAAGGCGACATTTTGTAATTGTCCCAGCATTAAAATTTTCCAGAATTTCATCGAGTCTTTCAACCGGTAATATGGGAAAATAATCACAATCCAGAGCGTCTGTTACAGCTAGTAAGCCAGGCTTTGCCTTTTTATGATCTGGAATACTCCCAACAATGCCAGAATATATCTGACGAGCGCCAATGAGATTTCTTTTTTCAATCTGCTCAATGGCTATCGCAAGCCACTCAGTGATTGTTAATTGTTTTTCCTGCATGATAAAATTTTTCTAATAGAGTGACTGTCAAAACCCTGTCTTGCATCTGCTTCGTGCCATTAATATTACACGGATGATGTTCTGATGTGCTTCTGAGTGACGATATCAATATATCAAAGTCCCGAGCCCGCCAATCAGAACCCCGGTGAGGGTCTGATGTCTAGCCGATTATCACGATACATGCTCTGAGAGAAATTCTGGAGCGGGTGAAGAGATTCGAACTCTCGACCCCAACCTTGGCAAGGTTGTGCTCTACCACTGAGCTACACCCGCATCGCTGCATCGTTATATAACCGGCCCTGCCTTGTTTCAAGCGAAAAATCACCCTACAGGATTTATTACAAGCTACTCATAAGCGCATCGGCAACTTGTTCTTGCTGCTCTGGGGTGAGGTAGGGGTGCATTGGCAGCGCTAGAACCGAGCCAGCAAGACGTTCTGTCACGCTGAGCCCGCCCTCTGCAACGGGGTAGCGCAGATAGGGGGGCTGGGTATGCATTGGCCGCGGATAATAGACTGCTGTTGGAATATCTTTCGCCCCCATACGGCTCTGAACAGCCTGTCTATCTGTGCCGTCTGGTAGCTGGATAACATATTGAGCCCAGCTAGAGGTTGCATCTTGCGCCAGTGGGGGTGTTGTAATCTTACCGCCAAGCAAGCTCTGATAGCGGTCTGCAACCTGCTGGCGGGCGGCAAGCTCATCGTCAAAAATAGATAGTTTTGAGAGCAGAATAGCGGCTTGGATTGTATCCAGCCGCGCTGTCATGCCGATACGTTCATTTTCATACTTATCACGGCCTTGCCCATGAACCCGGCAGGATATAGCAATTTCTGCAATATTATCATCATCTGTTAGCACCGCCCCGCCATCACCATAACAGCCAAGTGGTTTTGCCGGGAAAAAGCTGGTTGCTGTAACGCGGCCCAATGTTCCGGCCTGCTGGCCTTTCCATGTGCCACCAAAACTCTGGGCGGCATCATCAAGCACCCACAGACCGTGGGTATCTGCAAACGCTGAAATGCGGGTGATATCGGCAGGCTGTCCAAACAAGCCAACACACATAATGCCAACAACCTCAATATTCTGTGCATTGGCTGCGGCAAGGGCTGCGGGTAGGCCATCGGCATCAAGATTATAGGTTGCTGCATCAACTTCGGCAAACACCGGCAAAGACCCTAAAACAGCCATAGCTTCAGCAGAGGCTGCAAAGGTAAAGCTTGGCACAATAACGCCCTGCCCCGGACGAAGGCCAAGGCCAAGAAGAGCTAGAATTAACGCATCTGTTCCAGAAGAGCAGGAAATCACATGAGTTGCCCCACAACGCTCTGCGAGCGCCGCTTCTAGCTCCTTTACTTCAGGACCCAGAATATAGGTGCCATGATTAAGAACTGCAGCGATGCGTTTATCAACATCACCCCTGATACGGGCTTGCTGGGCCGCCAAATCAATAAAGGGTAGATCCATTATTTTACTCCTTCGCATGTCGCGCTCATCTGCTCAAGCACTGACTGGACGCGCACGCCTTCTGCTGCGTTTGTTGGTGCAGGCCTGCCTGTCTGGCAGGTTGAAATAAAGGTTGAAACTTCTGATTTCAGCGGTTCATCCTGCCGAACGGCAATGAATTCTGGCTGCTTGCGTTCGATCTTAAAATAAGTTCCATCCTGTTCGATATGGTCGCGATACAGGCATAATTTTTCAGCCCAAGTCTGGGTATCATCAAACACAAGTGAGCCTGTCGTGCCAGTTACTGTGAGGCGATGTTCCTTGATGGGGGACAGCCAGCTTGTGTGCATGCTCGCTGTGATACCGCCTTTGAATATCAGACTGGTTGACAGAAAATCAGCCAATCCTGCTGTCATATGCGACAGGCCATGACAGAAAACCTGATGAGGCGCGCTACCTGTTAGCGCCAGAATAAGAGACAGATCATGCGGGCAGAGGTCATATAAAACAGATTCAGTGCTGCGGATGCGCCCCATTGCAAGCCTGTTTGCTTGAATATGCCGGATGGTCCCAATCCTGCCCTGTTTTACTTCAGCTTCAAGTGCCTGAAAAACAGGGTGATAGCGGATCAGATGGCCAATCATGACCTGTTTATTCTGGCTGTCTGCCTGCGCCTTAATCGTTTTTGCCTCTGCTAGGCTCATGGCCATTGGCTTTTCAATAAAGACGTGTTTTCCCGCCTGAAGGGCTGTCGTTGCGATATCACAATGGGTGGTTGCATCGGTTGCAATCATAAGACCGCTAATATCATCACGCTGCAGTGCTTCTTGTAAGGAAAGGGCGTCACAATTAAACTGTTTAGCAAAATCAGATGCGCGCATATTATCGGTATCTATCACAGCGGCCAGCGCGCCAAGCGCGGCAGCATTGCGGATGATGTTACGGCCCCACATCCCGCATCCGATAACAGCAATTTTTGTCTGTTCTGTCATTCTTTAAATATCACCTGAAATCAGCAGGAAGATGCTGGCTGGACGCCGCGACTTTTACTGTTCTTAAATCAGGAGGCGAATCAAGGTCAATCGTTGCATTTTGTTACAGTAGAGACAGTCGGAAAATAAGCCGCCAGAAGAGGCTGATGCACCTCTTGCATAGACGGCTCAAAAAGGTGTATCACAGCGCTTTCACGCAACGGGCGTAAAAGCCCTATTCTGTAATTACGGTGACGATGAATGGATAGCTCTTCAGAATTTCACGCCTCTTCAGAATTTCAAGATAGTCTGCCTACCTCATCAGATGCTTTACTGTCTCAGCTAACGGCATGGGACCTTCCCTTTAGTTATCATGAGCACGCGCCATTGCGTACTGTTGACCAATCAAAGCAGGTCCGGGCAGGATTTCTGAGTGCAGAAGAAGGCGGCGGCCATATTAAAAACCTATTTTTGCGGGATAAGAAAAAACAGAATTATCTGGTCGTCCTGCAAGAAGATGCTGCAATCGACCTAAAACAGCTTGCTGATATTCTGGGGGCAGGGCGGCTTTCATTTGGTTCTGCAGATAGGCTTCTTGAACATCTTGGCGTGCGTCCGGGCGCAGTTACGCCTCTGTCTATGATAAATGGATGTCATCATGGGGTGACACTGTATCTTGATAAGAGCATTATGCAGTGCCAAATGATATATATGCATCCTTTGGTGAATGACCGGACGATTGGTATGACGCCTGATGCTGTAAAACGCTTTTTAAAAAATGTTGGTTGTGATGCCAACATTCTGGATATAGACCGCCTGACTGGAGACCAAGAATGATGGAAATTGCCGCCGCACCAACAGCAGATATTATTGATATCACACCGCAGAATTTCATGAGCGAAGTGATAGAGACAAGCCGGAATAAGGGCGTCATTGTCCAGTTCTGGGCGCCGTGGTGTGGACCGTGTAAACAGCTTGGCCCGATCTTAGAAAAAATCGTAGCAGAACAGCCAGACCTTCGACTGGCTCGGGTAAATATTGATGATAACCCTGAAATTGCAGCCCAGTTGCGGGTGCAATCTGTTCCGACTGTCTATGGCATTGCTGATGGACGGCCTGTCGATGCCTTTACCGGCGCACAGCCAGAATCTACGGTACGCCAATTTATTGAAAAAGTAGTCGCAGCTGCCCCCGGAGCACCTGATATCACTGATCTTCTTGAGGTAGGCCGCACAGCGCTTGATGAAAATGACGGCGCTGCGGCGCTTACTGCCTTTCAGGAGGCGCTTGCGACTATACCTGAATCAGCCGATGCGATGTCCGGGTTTGTGCGGGCTCTTGTGACGTCGGGTGAATGTGAGCAGGCCCGCGAAGTTCTTGATTCTTTAGAAGAGGATTTTCTACTGCGCCCTGAAATGCGCGAAGCAATTGCCGCGGTTGAAATTGCCGAACAGGCTGGCGCGCATTCCGGTGAAACAGCTAGTCTGCAGGCCGCTGTAGAGGCAGACCCCGATAATTTACAAGCGCGTCAGGATTTGGCACTGGCACTGTTTGCTGACGGAAGCGCCCGTGAGGCTATGGATATGCTTCTTGCCTCACTGCAACGTGACCCTGAGTGGAATGAAGGCGCTGCGAAAACCCAGCTTCTTGCCTTCTTTGAAGCACTTGGTGCACCGCATCCCGATGTTATTAAGGCGCGCCGAAAACTATCCACCTATTTGTTTTCTTAAAACCTGACCTATATCTCTGCTTGCACCATAATATCTGCCTCATTATGGCGGTGTTATGATGGTAGAAAAAGGCTGACTGAAAATCGTTTAGTCAGTGTGGTAAAGCGAGAGGTTTTGTCCTGCTATGGTATCATCCCGAGGGCCATTTGAGCCGAGGTTTTCTGAACTTCCCGGCACTGTTCCAATTTTCCCCCTATCTGGCGCTGTTTTGTTGCCAGGTGGGCGTTTACCGCTGAATATTTTCGAGCCACGTTATCTGTCGATGGTGCGTGATGCGATTGCCAGTCCACATCGTCTTATTGGGATGATTCAATCCTATGATGATGCTGATGAACAGGGCAGAGCTGGTGCGCTTTATGATATTGGCTGTGCTGGCCGGATTAGTAGTTTTTCCGAATCCGATGATGGCCGTGTGATGATTACATTATCAGGCACGACGCGGTTCCGACGGCTTGAGGATCATGAAGTTGAAGATGGCTATCGACTGGCACAGGTAAGCTGGGCAGATTTTGAAGCTGATTTAGCGCCCGTTGCAGATACAATTCAGCGCGACCATTTGGTTAGCGTGCTGCATGATTATTTTAAAATCAAAGGCTTTACGGCCGACTGGGATCAGCTTGATGATTGTGAAGATGAGCGGCTGGTCACAACCCTATCGATGATTTGCCCGTTTGATGTGCCGGAAAAACAGGCGCTGTTAGAAGCCAATAGCTTGCCAGACCGGACCCAGCTGCTGATTGCTATTCTGGAAATGGCGAGCCATAGTGATAGTGATGAGGCAGGGGCACGCCACTAAACCATATTATAGCAGGGAAGACTGGTATGACGTCGCATGATGATATCCAGAACGGTTCTGCTAAAATGGTGCGGACAAGCCCGCAGCTTCTCTCGTTACTGGTCTGCCCGCAAACCCGCTCCCCGCTTATTTATGATGCAGCCGCAGCAGAGCTTATCAGTCTGCAGGCCGCCTGCGCTTATAAAATTACGGATGCTGTGCCGATTATGCTACCCAGCCATGCGCGCCCTCTGAGCGAGGAAGAATGCGTAAAATGGCAGAAATCTCAACGCCGAAATAGCTCAGAAATATAGCGCTTATCGTCAAAGATATAGCAAACTGACCTACTCTAGTTGAACAAGAGTGATGTGCAAATTATGATTGCTGGCACTGCCTAAAAGGGCATGACACCCGAAAATAGGCTAGGCCGGGAGAGCTGTCCGCCCATGGCTATTTGTTTCAGTTTGTTTTTCACTGGCAATGCGCCAAGGCCAACAAAGCCTAGTTCGCTCAAAGAGGATAATAATCCGTCTGGTTGACTGAACAGCCAGTTCACTGACTGGGTAACAGCTGTCAGGCTTATAATTTCAGCCCGTCTTTTTGCAGCATAACTTTGTTGAACCGATAAATGGCCTGCCGATAGACCGCGGCTATGTGCCGTCTTCAGGCAGTCGGCCAGCTCGGCAATATCTGCAAGCGCAAGATTAAACCCCATGCCGGCAAGCGGGTGAAGTGCGTGGGCTGCATCTCCTGCCAAGATAAGTCCGGGCGCTGTAATGGTGGGCATAAAAGCCGGCTTTAACGGCCATAATAGAATATCATCACAAATCGTCATTTTGCCCAAGCAATCACCAAAGCTATTCTGAAGCGCAGAAGATACCGCCTCTGCTCCTGCCTCAGCCAGTTTTTGAGCGGCCTCATCAGGCATGCTCCAAACAAGCGAGCCCTCATAATCAGTTGTTGGCATGATAGCGAGCGGACCGCCCGGCAAAAACCGCTGATAGGCTGTCTGATGCAGCGGGCGTTCAGTGGTGAGCAAGCTTACAAGTGCTGTTTGTTTCACTGAGAAGGGCACAGCTTTCAGGCGGGCGAGACTGCGTATCGTGCTTGCTGACCCATCACAGGCAATTGCAAGATGGCAATGATGCTCTGCACCATTAGCGTCTGTTAATCTGGTTACATCGCTGGTCCGCTCAAAGCCGGTAATATCTGCGGCGTATGGCGCTGGCCCGCGATACACAGCATCAAGGGCGTCTGATAGGACAGCGTTCCGGATAACATATGCCATGGCTGGCGCGTCATTATGCCAGCGTAGCGGCCAGTCTTTCCGGCCGCTCTTATTCGGCGGGCCGCCCTTTGCAACAGCAATTGTATGAATAGGACAGGCTGGCTCTGACATCTTGTCCCAGACGCCAAGCGCAGACAGCATTTTCATTCCGGCATGATGTATTGTTGTTGTTCGCTTATCGCGCCGCACTGCTTCTTTTTTTTGGGCAAGCCAGCTATAGGAATAGCCGCTATGGGAGAGCATCAATGCAAGACATTTTGCCGTCAGCCCGCCGCCGATAAGAATAAGTTCCTCTGGTTTCTTCGTCATGCTGACACCCTGTGCATTTTAAGA
>DGJU01000090.1:7823-11903 GCA_002387605.1 Alphaproteobacteria bacterium UBA4588
GTTGGCCTGTGTATTTTAAGAAGTTGGTTAGCAAACTCATCAAGCCTCTGGCTATCATCAATCAGATAGCTATGACAGCCTGCTTTGTTGCCTGCTTCAACATCGGACGGTCTGTCGCCAATGACAAGGGAGCGCGTACAATCAATATGCCATTTTTTGGCGAGCTGAAAAATCATGCCTGCTGCAGGCTTCCGGCAGTCGCATGGACCGCGCAGCGCAGCTATTATCGCTTTTGGATGATGCGGGCAAAAGGCGATATCAGTGATGGCAGCGCCGGCTTGTGCAGCATCACTACAGAGTTTGTTATTGAAAGCATGCATGTCGGCTTCGCTAAACAGTTCGCGGCCAATCCCGCCTTGATTCGTAATGATGAAAAGCAATAGACCGGCATCTGCAAAACATTTTAATCCTTCGAGAGCGCCTGCTTTCCAGCTAAAATCCTGTAGCTTATAGGTATAGCCCTCATCATGCGTCAATGTATTGTCGCGGTCTAGAAACACAGCAGGTCTGGGAGCTAAAGGAGAATCAGTTATCATTTTTAAGTCTGGCACTCCTCTTAAGAATAGGCTGTTATCTTTTGTCGTTAGGCAGACAAGAAGTTGCCCCGCTTTCATGGTTGGGATAAACTGCCGCCATCTTGCCCCATTTGTGAGCGTTAATACGGTCTTATGATTAATCCGGAATTCGAAATTTTCAAAGATAATATGTTCGTGCAGGCCCGTACGCTGATTGCTGATCTTGCGCCTGCGCCTGATATGGAGCTATTTGATCTGACAGTTGGTGAGCCTCAGATGCCGCCACCTGATTGGCTATCGGACGTACTTGCAGACAAAAGCCACCGGTGGCAGGCCTATCCAAAGGCGGTTGCGAGCCAGCAATTTCTTGATGATGTCCATGTCTATCTGGCAAGCCGGTTTACCAGTATTGCTGATAAATTTACACTATCGGACCATATTGTTCCTGTCCCCGGCACGCGCGAGCCTTTGCACCTTCTTGGGCATTGCGTGCGAGGGGCAAAACCGTCAGCAGCAGCGCTGGTCACAAACCCGTTCTATCATGCATGGCGGGCAGGGGCTCTTGCGAGTGGGGGCGAGATTCTGTTTCTGAATGCCGGTGCTGAAACAGGCTTTCTGCCTGATCTTGGCGCGCTTGATGAAGCGGTGCTGAAACGCACTACGATTATGTATTTATGTTCACCATCAAATCCACATGGTGTAATCGCGACATATGAGTATCTAGCAGAGGCTATTTTACTGGCTCGTCGCTATGACTTTCTGCTTGTTATGGATGAATGCTATAGTGATATCTGGCGTAATAATAAGCCTGTCAGCGCGCTTGAAGTAGCAGCGCAACTGCCCCATCAGGGTGATATATTCTCCCATCTAATTATTGTTAATTCGCTGTCTAAACGCTCTAATGCGGCAGGGGTCAGAGCCGGCTTCCTCTGTGGCGATAAACGTGTCATTTCGGCCTATAAAGTGCTGGTTGCAAATGGCGGGGCTTTGGTGCCAACACCGCTGCTTGAGGCAGCTGGTGCGCTTTATCGTGATCAAGAGCATAACAAGATTATCTGCGCCCATTATGAGACCTCATTTGTGCTTGCTGATAAAGCCTTGTCATGCGGCATTCCAGATGGCGGGTTTTTCTTATGGCTTGAAACACCGGCCTCCTATCATGCAGATGATAAGCAGTATGTCAGGGACCTTTATGCACAGGCTGGTATTAAGGCTGTTCCCGGCTCGCTTATGGGGGTTACAGTAGGCGGGGTAAATCCTGCTGCTGGCTATGTCCGCTTTGCTCTGGTTCACGAACATGCGATAATTGAAAGGGCGATGACTAGACTTGCCCGACATAGAAGTGAGCCGTATGCCGTCTCTTGATGAAAAACAGCCCTTAATGTCTGCGAGCATGGTTGCATTTTTAATGCGCCGGCTGGCTGAACTTGCTGGATTTATTGTCCTGAGCTGTGGCAGTGTTTTCGGCATCATTCTGTTTACGGCTAACCAGGATGATCCCTCCGTTAATACAGCCTCTGGTGAGGCGGTTAGTAACTGGCTTGGTCAGACTGGCGCTCATATCGCCTCTCTTTCATTTCAGGCCTTTGGGCTGTCGGCTATTTTGCTGTCTGTTGCCTTATTTATCTGGGGCTGCCGTATGATGGTCTATAAACGGTTATCGCGCTGGCGCTGGCGGCTTGTTCTTTTGCCGGTATCAGTATTACTGTTAAGTGGCGCTACTCAGGGTATCTCGGCGCTTAGTGATTTCTTGGATAATAGTGGCTCTGGCGGGATTCTGCTGTTTGATGCTCTGGTATCATTGCTTGGTAGGCTCGGCATTCCTGATGTTATAGACCATCAGATTATCGCAACAGCTATCTTCATGCTTGCCGGACTAGCTTTGTATATCTGGGCATCGGGAATATCTTTTCGTCAGAGTGGGCGGGTTGGCAATCTCTTAGCAAAAGCTGCGGCCTTACCTGTTGGACGGGCTTTTTCTGCTGCTACAAAGACTCTGTTTGGCGGTATCGGAGCTCTTTTGCGCTCCCGCGCCGCTCGGTCTGATGATGTGTCAGGCGTGCCTGCGCCGGTAAAAAAGCCACGTAGAGCAAGAGGCAGCAAAGAACGCAAGGAGCCAAAACTACTTGTTGATGACGGGTCTCAGCACGCTGCAGAGGCGCATGACAATAATCTGTCAGCCCCAACGGCGCGCCGCGCGTCTGCTAAGCGTCAGGAGGCATTTGATTTTGAGACAGGCGGGTTTAAGTTGCCGCCGGCAAAATTACTGACTGCGCCGTCAAAAACAAAAACCCAATCAGCTGAAACTGTTGATAGTGAAAATGCTATGGCCTTGCGTCAGGTTCTCGAAGATTTCCGCATTCAAGGTGAACTTGAAGAGGTAAAATCAGGACCAGTGGTCACCCGCTACGGTCTGAATCCAGCACCCGGCACCCGATCGCAACGGGTGATTGCTCTTGCTGATGATATTGCCCGCTCAATGTCTGCGCTTGCTGTTCGTGTTGCTGTTGTTCCGGGGCAGAATGTCATCGGTATTGAATTGCCGAATGAACATCGTGATATCGTTCTGCTGCGACATATTTTTGATCATCCGGACTGGGCTGAAAGCAAAGCCCTGCTGCCGCTTGCTCTTGGAAAAGATATTGCTGGCGCGCCGGTTATTGCGGATTTGGCCCGTATGCCGCACCTGCTTGTTGCGGGAACTACGGGGTCAGGAAAATCTGTTGGCATCAACGGAATGATTCTCTCGCTGTTATATCGGTATAGTCCTGAAGAATGCCGGCTTATCATGATTGATCCTAAGATGCTGGAGCTATCTGTTTATGATGGTATTCCCCATCTTCTCTCGCCGGTTGTCACCGACCCGTCAAAAGCTGTGATGGCATTGAAATGGGCTGTGCGTGAAATGGAAAATCGCTATCGTAATATGGCGAAAATGAATGTGCGGAATATCGCAGGCTATAATGAGCGCCTTGCTGAAGCCCGGGCAAAGGGTGAGGTATTAACGCGTCGTGTTCAAACAGGATTTGATACAGAAACTGGCAAGCCTATTTTTGAAGAAGAGGTGTTGGACTTAGCGCCGCTCCCCTTTATTGTCGTGCTTATTGATGAAGTAGCAGATTTGATGCTTGTGGCAGGCAAGGAAATTGAATCAGCGGTGCAGCGTCTTGCTCAGATGGCACGAGCCGCAGGCATTCATGTCATTATGGCAACTCAGCGCCCCTCTGTTGATGTGATTACAGGCACAATTAAAGCTAACTTCCCGACCCGTATTTCGTTTCAGGTCACTTCAAAAATTGATAGCCGGACAATTCTTGGCGAGCAGGGGGCTGAACAATTGCTGGGGCGCGGTGATATGCTGTTTATGGAAGGCGGCGGACGGATTGTCAGGGTTCATGGACCGTTTGTTGATGATCATGAAGTAGAAGCTGTTGCTAATTTTCTGCGCCAGCAAGGTGAGCCTGACTATAATGATCATGTCACCGAAGAGACAGATGATGATGCAGGCTCTCCGGGGTCTTCTGATATGGGCGGCGCAATGCCAACGGGGAATTCGCTTTATGAT
>DGJU01000053.1 GCA_002387605.1 Alphaproteobacteria bacterium UBA4588
GTTTTATGCGATGAGGTGACGTCTGCTTTAGATGTATCTGTTCAGGCAGCTGTTCTTGCCTTGCTCAATGAGCTGAAGCATGAAAAGGGGACAACCTATATTTTTGTTTCTCATGATCTTGCTGTTGTTAAAGCTTTGTCAGATAGGGTTGTTGTTCTTTATCAGGGGCGAATGTGTGAAGTTGGTCCATCAGATGCAGTTTATAGTCAGCCCTCTCATCCCTATACAGAAGTGCTGCTTGGCGCTGTGCTGGAACCTGACCCCGATAGTGCGCCAAAGCTGGTGGCTGACGATATTGTCGAACTATCCCCTCCGGCAAAAGGATGCGCCTTTCAGCGGCGCTGTCCCCGCAGAATAGGGGCAATTTGTGATGAAATGGTGCCGCCATGGCAGCGCGGTGCTGACGGGCATTTGATCCGCTGTCATATTTCTCTCGATGAGCTTATCAGGCTTTAAAATGACACTTAAAATCATGCCGTAACAATAAATAAGATTTTCATATTTTTAAATTATATCAACAGCCACTTATTTATCTATCTGTTTATTAGAGATATGTTTTGACACATCTTGGCAGTTTGCTAACCTCAATCTCTAACCTAGGTAAGCGGCAGTAAAGTCGCACGGTTTTTGTTAACGGGAGAAACAAATGAAATTTTCACTCACAGTGATGTCAGGCCTTGCTGGCCTTATGCTTACTAGTCTGACAGCTCAGGCGGCAGACGTAACAATGCGTATTTCACTTCAATTGCCTATGAAGAGCCATCTTGGTCAAAACCTTCTTCTATTCAAAGAGCAGGTAGAAAAGAATTCTAGTGGCAATATTGAAGTTCAAATTTATGATTCAGCGCAGCTTTATAAAGATAAAGAAGTGCCAGCTGCCGTCGGTTCAGGTTCTATTGAAGCAGGCGTTGCGTCTCTGACACGCTATGTCGGCGATATTCCGGCTGTTGATATTTTCTATCAGCCATTCCTTCTTAACTCTGAAGAAAAAGTCCGGAAAGCTGTGGCGAAAGGGTCTCCAGTGCGGGGGCCAATCGATGAGGCTATTTCTGGAACAGGCTCAACTGTCTTGTGGTGGCAGGCCTATGGTGGTGCGATTATGCTATCCAAGGGAAGCGCGATTAGTAATCCTGATGATATGAAGGGTAAAAAAGTCCGCGTGTTTGGCAAAACGCTTGGTCAGTTTGTTGAAGCAACAGGCGGTGCCCCAACTCTTATCTCTGGTTCTGAGCAATATCTTGCCTATCAACGTGGTACTGTTGATGCAGGTATGACGGGTGTTTCTGGGGTTAAGTCACGTAAACTATATGAAGTTATGGATACAATTACTGTAACCAACCATGCTGATATTGAATTCTTGGTTGTTGTTAATAATAAATGGTGGGCAGCCCTTACTGAAGGACAGCGAAAGATCATTAGTGATGCTGCAACCTATGCAGAAAATGATGTTCGTAACTATATCACTCAGATCGAAGCGGACGCTTATAAAGTCGCGAAAGAAAATGGGATGAAAGTTGTTGTGCCAACTGACGCTGATATTGCTGCCTTCAAGGCCGCATCTACATCAGTTTATGACCAGTATAAGGCCAAAGCCGGACCACTGGGTGCACAGCTTTTAGAAGCTGCATCTAAGTTTTAACCCTAACGTTTTGATAGCCTATATTTCCTGACATAAATGCCTGCGCCCTTTCATTGCAAAAGGGGGCAGTGCATTTTTTCAGGTAAGGGGGAATGCGGTAGCGATGTTTGTTCATTTTGAGAAATATATGTTGTTTTTAGCATGGTGTGCCGCATGGCTTTTTGCCCTTGCTGGCATAATGTTAAGTTATGAAGTTGTTGCGCGGTATTTTTTTCTTGCCCCGACTAGCTGGGCAGCAGAGCTTAGCCAGCTTTGCCTCATCTATGGCTCACTGATTTCCATGCCATGGTTATTGCAACATCGCCGGCACATCCAGATCAATGCCGTAACAGACCAGATGCCGCCACCTGCGCAGCGGGTATCAGCTATTGCGACAATGGTTTTGTTAACTGTTTTTTCTCTTTATGTCGCATTCTATGGCTGGGAAATATTTTATGATTCATTCGCCCGCGGGCGCACGACAGGAAGTCTGTTAGACTTGCCTGCTTGGATAGCTGAATTGCCGGTAGCTGTTTGTTTTCTGTTTCTTGCTGTGCAGGCAGTCCTTGAAATAGTGAAGCTTTTATCAGGCGCACCAATTCTACGAGGAGCTTCAGAATGAAAGTAATCTTTATCCTTGGCGTTATGTTTGTGCTTCTTCTCGCCGGGCTTCCTGTCGCCTATTCTCTTGGAAGTCTTGGGCTTGGAATGTTGTTAGCTGGTGGCTTTTCACCATTGATGGCGCCGCAGTCTATTCTGTCGACACTAGACGGCTTTATCTTGCTGGCAGTGCCGTTATTCCTGTTGATGAGTAATGTTTTATTGCGCGGCGGCTGCGGCAAGGATCTTTATGGCGCTGTTCAAGCTTGGGTAGGTCATTGGCCAGGCGGGCTGGCAATCGCAACAATTGTATCTTGCGGTATCTTTGCGGCTATTTCAGGTGTGTCCGTAGCGACAGCAGCGACTATTGGGGTTGTTGCAATTCCAGAGATGATTGAGCGTGGATATAACAAAAACTTCGTTTATGGATTGCTGGCTGCGGGCGGCACGCTGGGCATTCTTATTCCGCCAAGCCTTCCGATGATTGTATATGGATTTATTACTGAAGAATCAGTGATTGCCCTTTTTCTTGCTGGTATTGGACCCGGATTATTTCTTATTAGCCTCTTCATTATATTTTCGATTATTTATGCCCAGTTCTTTGGTGGTTACACACCAAGTCCCAAGGCGAGCTGGAAAGAACGCAAAAGAGCCTCTGTGAGGGTTGCGCCTACCATTCTTCTAGCGGGTCTTATTTTGGGGGGTATCTATACAGGTATTTTCACGCCAACCGAAGCAGCTGCTGTTGGGTTTTCTCTATCACTCATCCTAACGGTTCTTGTTATGCGAAGCCTTGGATGGTCGGATTTCAAAAAAGCAGTTTTTGAGTCAATGGTAACGACTGCCGCTATTCTGATTATCATTGCAGGTGCTAAAATCTTTGGTAAGGCGATTGCGCTTTATCGCATTCCTCAGGATATCTCGGCTCTTATTCAAATGTATATTGATAATAAGACGCTGTTTGTGGTTGTGGTCTGTGCTGTACTGGTTGCGATGGGATTGGTTTTTGAAACGCTCTCCATGGTGCTTATCATGGTTCCTGTGTTGCTTCCTGCAGCAATGGGCCTTGGTATTGACCCTATTTGGTTTGGGATTTTCATTGTTATTATGGTCGAATGTGCGCTGGTAACGCCGCCTGTGGGGTTGAATCTATATGTGATACAATCTGTATCCGGCGCAAGCCTAGGGGATGTCTCGAAAGGCGTTATTCCGTTTTTGTTTTTGATGATATTTACGGTGTTCGTAATGTATGTCTGGCCAGACCTCGTGCTCTATATTCCTTTTAAGCTGTAATAAACCAACAGGAGAGTTTGTTCATGGCAAAGCCATCTTCAATGATAGCAATGCGTAACATTATTGCGAGCGGTGACTTTTACGCCGTACCAAGCTGTTTTGATGCCTTATCGGCAAAATTGATCGAACAAGCCGGGTTCGAGCTTACCTTTATGTCGGGGTTTGCGGCCTCGGCTTCGCGTATTGGTGCGCCTGACCTTGGGTTGATGACCTATAGTGAGGTGCTCGACCAAGCCCGAAATATAACCGATGCGATCTCAATTCCGTTAATGGCAGATGGTGATACTGGTTATGGAAATGCGATGAATACGCGGCGGACTGTTGCTGGCTTTATTAAAGCAGGCTGCGCTGCAGTTCTTATCGAAGACCAGCTTGCCCCAAAACGGTGTGGTCATACCAAAGGTAAGGATGTTGTTGGCAGAGACGAGGCTTATGACCGGATAAAAGCATCAGTTGATGCACGTGAAGAAACGGGCGATATAGCAATTTTGGCACGAACAGACTCAAATCATACACATGGTTTGGGTGAAGCCATTGAACGTGCCCAGAAATTCCACGAACTTGGCGCGGACCTCATTTTTATTGAAGCGCCAAAAAATGAAGATGAAATGCGCCGTATTTGTGCTGAAGTCCCGGGATGCCTCATCGCTAATATTGTTGAAGGCGGGATAACACCAGATTTGCCGATGAATGAGCTTAAGGATATTGGCTATCATATTGCGCTTTATCCTCTCACAGTCATGTCTGCTGCAATGAAGGCAATGACACAGACATTAGAGGCTATGAGACATGATGGGCCACGTGCCCAGCATATAATGGATTTTGGCGAGTTGCGGCAACGCGTTGGGTTTGATGATTATTACGAAGCCTCATCGGGCTATGAAGCCACGCGCCGTGATGAATGAAAAAGAAACGTGTCATAAGCTCTCATAATAATGAGACCGGCAGTCAGTGCGTTGATGTCTTCATTGTTAATGAGCAATTTTACGGTTTCTGCCAATATCGCCGTGATATAGAGGATCAAAATGGCTGGTTTATCTATGGCAGCCAAAGTGATGCCGTTTATGTCTCATATGATGAGGCATATTTAGCAGCAACAAAGGCT